>OMSK01000035.1 GCA_900313725.1 uncultured Bacillota bacterium
GGTGGATCTGTTGATGGAGATTATGTAATTGATGATAAATTAAGAAGTCAATTTGATACAGACTTTATGCAAGCATTCCAACCTGCATTATATCAAGTTGCATTACAAAGAGTATCTTATGATATGTTACCAGGAGCAGTTAATCAAATAACTGAAGCTGTTAAAAATGAATTAGATAAAACTTGGGGAGATAATGGTATAACAGTAGCTCGTGTTTCTATTGGTGGAGTAACTCCAACTGAAGAATCTGCTAATGCTGTTAAGATGGCTCAACAAGATAGATTATATGCTATGAATCCTGAAATGAAAGGTTCAAGAGCAAATCGTGCTGCTTCTGAAGCAATGGTTGGTGCAGCAAATAATGCTAATGGAGCAATGACTGGATTTATGGGAATGGGTATGATGAATCAAGGTGGAGCAATGTTTGGAGCTAATATTTCTGAACAATCACAAATGAATGGAGCAATGGCTGGAGTTGCAGTTCCAGGATATAATGGATATCAACCACAACCACAAGCACCAGTAGAAACTGAAGAACCAAAAGAAACACCAGTACAAGAAGAAGTAAAATTAGTTAAAGATGAGGAAGTTGCGCCAGAAGTTAAAGAAGAAGCACCAACAGGAAAATTCTGTGTTAACTGTGGTGAACCAGTAAGTGGTAACTTCTGTACAAATTGTGGAACAAAAGTAGAGTAATCTACTTTTTTTAATTTACAAATTTAATTATATAGTATATAATATATTGTACATTTCAGGAGGTTTGGTATGAAAAGCGAAATAACACTATTATCATATGAAGAATTTAGTAATTTGAAAAAAGATAAATCATTTGATCATTATTATCTTTTTAATAAAAGTTCTAGTTTATTTTCAGAATTAGTTGGTAAAAACATTGATGTTAAATCTAAATCTGTTGGTTTAATTACTTCTACGAGAGATGTTAATGAAGATGGTGAAGTATGCTTAATTGAAGTTGATAAATTTGGTAAAAATGAGTTAATACCGATAAAAGATATTGTATTTACTCCAATTAAACTTGTTATGAAAAATGTTTCAAAAAATCCATATTTTGATTTAGAATCTATATTATGTGATAATTTAACCTTTGATTTTGGTTCTTATCCATATGATGAATATCTATCTTTATATGAAATTGTTATTTTAAATAGATTATTTAAAAAAGATAAATTAAAAAAAACAGGAAAAGTATATAAAATAGGAGAAGTTGATTATCCAGAATATAAAATTAATCTGGAGGATTTACAACCAAAAAGATACAGAAGTAGTTGTCCAGATTATAAACGTTTTATTAGATTTGTTCCAGATAATACGATAAAAATTGATGGAATAAAATGTAAAAAGAAAAAAACACGTTGGATTAATGTTGATTATATTGGATGGCAATATATAAAAAAATATGATATGGCTATTTCAACGAATAATAGGATTTGTGGTATTCCTTTTACAGATGATAATAAATATAATGGTATTTTTGAAGAAACTTATCTATATAAATTTTTAAATGAAGAATTTGCGAAAGAAATATTGCATGTTGATTATTATAATCTAGAAAAAACATTAGACAGATTCGATTTAAATAATATACAAAAAGACGACCAAAATGATTATAATGAAATAAAAAAAATATGTATTGATTTAGTACGTTTTGATTGGTTTAAGGGAATATCAGATTTAACATATAATGATATGGTTAATAAATTAAAAGAAATATATCCAAATTTAGATAAAGAAATTTATAAAAATATTATAAATGTTATGATGTCACTAAGTGCTTCATATATGAGTGATTCAGAAGTTATCGAAAATAGAATTAAAGAAAAAAAAGAACAAATTGAACAAGAAAGAATTAAACAAAAAGAAGAGGAAAGACTAAAATTAATTCAAGAGGAAGAAGATAGTGTTGTAAACGATATTAAATATAGCTTTTCAAATAAACCAAGTAATGAAGAAATTATGAAATATGTTTATACAAAAAAACCAGGATTTACAAATAATCAATTAAATGAAATAATTAGAAGAATAAATGAAGATGAAAAATATATATGTGGAGCAAAAGTTAAAATAAAAAAGTAGAGTAATCTACTTTTTTTCTTGAAATATTTGTTAATTTATGTATAATATAAGGTGTGAGGTGTCTTATGAAGAAATGTGCTGTAATATACAATCCTAATAGTGGTAAAGGTATCCATGAAAAAGTGTTAGTTAAATTAGAAAAAATACTTAATGAACATGATTATGATGCTACTATATATAAAACTAAATATAAAGGTCATGCGAAAGAAATAGTTGAAAGATTAGAACCAGTTGATTTAGTTATTTCAATTGGTGGAGATGGAACTTTTAATGAAATAATGACTGGTAATTTTAATCGTAAAAGAAAATTATTGTTATCTCATATTCCTGTAGGTACAGCAAATGATTTAGGAGCTATGTATGGATATGGTAAAAATTTAATAAGAAATTTAAAGTTATTATTAAATGGTACTGTAAAACAAGTGGATATATGTACAATTAATGATCAACCTTTTACTTATTCCGCTGGTACAGGTAAATTTGTTAATATTTCTTATGAAACACCTAGAGAATTAAAGAAAAAATATGGTTATTTAGCATATTTAATAGAAGCAGTTAAAGATTTTAGAGGACCAACTAAATTATATGATATTACATATAAAATAGATGATAAAACTATAAATGGTAAATTTTCGTTTTTACTAATTTCAAACGCTAATAGAATAGCTGGGATACAAAATTTTTATAAAGATGTTAAATTAGATGATAGTAAGGTAGAAATATTATTATGTGATGCTTATGCTAAAAAAGATATAGCAAAAGGTTTTTATAAATTAAAAACATCTGATATAACTAAAGCTCCAGGTTTTTATTTCTATAAAACTGATAAGTTTAGTATTACATTTAATGAAGAAAATCCTATTAAATGGAGTTTAGATGGTGAAAAATTTGAAAATGAAGATAAAACATTTGAAATTAAAATAGTTAAAAATATAAAATTATTAATACCAAATAAAAATATCAAAAAATTATTTTTAGAGGAAGAAAATGAAGACTAATTATCAAAAAAAATTAGATGAAATATTAGATACTCAAGATTTAGAACATCCTAAAAAATTATTACTTCAAAGTTGTTGTGGACCTTGTAGCAGTTATGTACTTGAATATTTATCAAACTATTTTGAAATAACAGTTTATTATTATAATCCAAATATAGATACTGAAGAAGAATATCAAAAAAGATTAAAAGAACAAGAACGTTTAATCAAATTAATGGTATTTAAAAATAAAGTAGAATTTAAAAAAGGAAAATATGATAGAGATAAATTTAAAAAAATAGTTAAAGGTTTAGAAAATGAAAAAGAGGGTGGAGTAAGATGTTTTGGATGTTATGCTCTACGTATGGAGGCAGCAGCTATTATAGCTAAAGAAGAAAATTTTGATTATTTTACAACTACTTTATCAGTAAGTCCTTATAAAAATGCTGATAAAATAAATGAAATAGGAGAAAAACTAGAAAAAAAATATGGCGTTAATTTTTTATATTCTGATTTTAAAAAACGTGAAGGATATAAAAGAAGTATAGAATTATCTAAATTATATAATTTATATAGACAAAACTTCTGTGGATGCGTTTATTCAAGAATTGAAAGCGAAAAAAAAAGAACTAATTAGTTCTTTTTTATATTTTTCTATATAATCCAATAGCTTTACCAAGAATAGTTACATTATTTAAAATTATTGGATCCATAGTATCATTTTCAGGTTGTAATCTGAAATGATCTGTTTCTTTATAATATGTTTTTAATGTTACTTCGTTTTCATCAGTCATTGCTACAACTATTTCTCCGTTACGTGCTGTATTTGTTCTTTCTACTATTACAATATCTCCATCAAGTATTCCGGCATTAATCATACTTGTACCACTAACATTTAAAGTAAATACTTCTTTATTTTTAGGAATTAAACTTGTAGGTAATGAAAAATATTCATCAGGTCTTTCAATTGCTTCAATTGGACTACCTGCTGTTATTTTACCAAGTAATGGTACATCAACTACTAAATCATTTTGATGAGCATATTCATTATCTACTAATAATTCTAATGCTCTGTTTTTTGAATCTCCTTTACGAATAATTCCTTTTTTCTCTAAATTTTTTAAATGTGTATGAATGGTTGCTGGACTAGATAGATCTAATGCTTTACCAATTTCTCTTATAGTAGGTGGATATCCATGTTCAACCATATATTCTTTTATGTATTTTAAAATATCGTCTTGACGTCTTGTTAGTTCTACCAAAAAACATTCCTCCTTTTTTTCACTAAATAAAGTATAACATACATTCGTTTGTTTGTCAAATGTTTGTTCGTTTTTTTATAAAAATGTAAACTACGAACAATTTTTCGTAAATAGTATTGACACGAACACATGTTTGTAATATAATTGAATCAGTTAAAGGAGTGATAGTATGGAAAAAAATATGATGAAGGAAATGATGAAAAGTAAATATATGATATTATTTATAGTATTTATATTATTAGTAACATACGTTAATTCATTAGGTATTCAAAAATTTAATAATCAAAATATTAATGAAAAAGAAATAGTTATGAATAAATAATTATTATATATTATAATTGACTAACATATACTATTTTGATAAAATGTATAATGTTGTTAGGAGATGTAATATGATAAAATTATTTAAAAATTTTACCAAACGTGAGTATATATTAATGTTAATTACATTTATATTAATTTTTTCTCAAGTATGGTTAGAATTAAAAATGCCAGATTATATGTCAAAAATAACTACTTTAGTACAATCTGGTAGTAGTAATATGAATGAAATAGTTATCAATGGTGGATATATGTTATTATGTGCATTTGGTAGTTTAATAACAGCTATTATTGTTGGATATATTGTTTCATTTATAGCTTCAACTTTCTCTTTAAGAGTAAGAAAAAGATTATTTAACAAAGTAGAAGATTTAGCTACATCTGAAGTTAAACAATTTTCTGTAGATAGTTTAATTACCAGAACAACGAATGATGTTACTCAAATAGAAATGCTTATAGGATTAGGTTTACAATTGCTTATTAAAGCACCAATTACTGCTATTTGGGCTATTACTAAAATAATTAATAAAAGTTATGAATGGAGTATCATGACTGGTATTTCAGTTATAATACTTCTTACAGTTATAGGTATTTTAACGATTATAGTTGTTCCTAAGTTTAAAATAGTTCAAAAATTAACTGATAAATTAAATGGAGTAACTAGAGAAAATTTAAAAGGTATTAGAGTAGTTAGAGCTTTTAATGCAGAAAAATATGAAGAAGACAAATTTGATGAAGTAAATACAAAATTAACTAAACAACAAACATTCAATCAAAAAACATTTGCAATTATGTCACCAGTTATGTATTTAGTTTTATACTTTTTAACATTAGGTATTTATTTTGTAGGAGCATTCTTAATAAAAGATGCATCTTTAATAGATAAATTGCCAATATTTAGTAATATGATTGTATTTTCTTCATATGCTATGCAGGTTATTTTTTCATTCCTTATGTTAGCAATGATTTTTATGTTACTTCCAAGAGCGGGAGTATCTGCTAAACGTATTAATGAAGTATTAGATACTAAAAATACAATTAAAGATGGAACTATGGAAAATTCAAATAATATAAAAGGTGTAATTGAATTTAAAAATGTTTCATTTAAGTATCCAGATGCTGAAGAATATATTATTAAAAATATTAATTTTAAAGTTGAGCAAGGTGAAACAGTAGCGTTTATTGGTTCTACTGGATCAGGTAAATCAACATTAATTAATTTAGTTCCTAGATTTTATGATGTAACAGATGGAGAATTATTAATTGATGGTATAAATGTAAAAGACTATAAATTAGAATATTTATATAATAAAATCGGTTATGTTCCACAAAAAGCTGTTATGTTTGATGGAACAGTTAAATCAAATATTAAATTTGGTAGCAATGGAAGAGCAAAAACAAATCAATTAATTGAAGAATCAATTAAGATTGCTCAAGCAGAGGATTTTGTTTTAAAAATGGATAAACAATATGATTCTCATATTTCAAGTGGTGGTACTAATGTATCAGGAGGTCAAAAACAAAGACTAGCAATTGCACGTGCTATCGCAAGAACACCTGAAATATATATATTTGATGATTCATTTAGTGCACTTGATTATAAAACTGATGCAATTTTAAGAAAAGAATTAAGAAAGTATACAAAAGATTCAACTATGTTAATTGTTGCTCAAAGAATTGGAACTATTATGAATGCTGATAAAATTATTGTATTAGATAATGGTGAAATGGTTGGAATAGGTAAACATAAAGATTTACTTAAAAATTGTAATGTATATCGTGAGATAGCTGAATCTCAATTATCAAAGGAGGAATTAGACTATGAGTAATAACAGAAAAATTGCTCCTCCTAAACATGGACCTATGAAAGGTGTTGGAGATAAAGCAAAGGATTTTAAATCTGCAATCAAAAGATTATTTAAAGAATTAAATAGTTTTAAAATATCAATTTTTATTTCATTAACTCTTGCTGCTTTAGGTGCTGTTTTATCAATAATATCACCTAATAAATTGAAGGATTTGACTAATGAAATATCAAAAGGTTTAATAATTAATACTAAAAATATGGAAACTTTAAATAAAGAAATGCAAAAAAATATGGGAAGTGATATAACTGTTGATGGTGTTACTATAACTAGTAAAGATCAAATGGGTTATATTATGACTATGAAGGGTTTATCTAAAGATTCTAAACAAGAAGAAGTATATGCAAAAATGGATAAGTTACCTGATAATATTAAAAAGGTAATTGAACCTAAAATGAATACAAATAATATTAAAAAGATTACTTTATTTTTGGTATGTATTTATGTTTTAAGTGCTTTATTTACATATATTGAACAAATAATTATGACAATTGTTTCAAATAAATTTGCCAAAAATTTAAGAAATAAAATATCTCTTAAGATAAATAAATTACCACTTAAATATTTTGATAAACATAAATCTGGTGATATTTTATCTAGAGTAACTAATGATGTTGATACAATAGCTCAAACTATGAATCATTCACTTGCTACTTTAGTAAGTAGTATTACCTTATTTATTGGTAGTATTATAATGATGTTTGTAACAAACTGGATTATGGCTATTACAGCAATTGTATCAAGTTTAATTGGTTTCTTCTTTATGGCTAAAGTTTTATCTAAATCACAAAAACACTTTATAGCAAGACAAAAATATTTAGGAGATTTAAATGGACATATTGAAGAAATATATTCTGGTTTAAATGTTGTTAAAGTTTATAATGCAAAAGAAGAAGTAGATAAAAAATTTGATGAATATAATAATAAATTATTTGAAGCAAACAGAAAAAGTCAATTCTTATCTGGTTTAATGATGCCTATGATGGGATTTATTGGTAATCTAGGTTATGTAGCAGTATGTATTGTAGGAGCATTACTTACTATGAATGATATGATTTCATTTGGTGTAATAGTAGCATTTATCCTATATGTTAGATTATTTACATCTCCATTATCACAAATAGCTCAAGGATTAACTGGATTACAATCAACAGCAGCAGCTTCAGAACGTGTTTTTGAATTTATCGATGAAATAGAAATGAGTAATGAAAAATCATTAAAAAAACGTTTAAATAAAAAATCAGTTAAAGGAAATATTGAATTTAAAAATGTTATGTTTGGCTATGATGATGATAAAATAATTATTAATGATTTTAGTGCTAAAGCAAAAGCGGGAGAAAAAATCGCAATAGTAGGTCCAACTGGAGCAGGTAAGACTACTATGGTTAATTTACTTATGAAATTTTATGATATAAATAAGGGAGATATATTAATTGATGATGTATCTATTAAAGACTTAACACGAGAGAATATTCATGATTTATTTACTATGGTATTACAAGATACTTGGATATTTGATGGAACTGTTAAAGAAAATATTATATATAATCAAAATCATGTTACAGATGAACAAGTAAAAGAAGTTTGTAAAATAGTTGGTTTAGATCATTTTATTAAAACTTTACCAAAAGGATATGATTCACCTGTTAAAAACAATGATTCAATATCTGCAGGTCAAAGACAATTATTAACAATTGCTCGTGGTATGATTAAAAATTCTCCATTTTTAATACTTGATGAAGCAACTTCTAATGTTGATACTAGAACTGAAGAATTAGTACAAAAAGCTATGGATAAATTAATGCAAGGAAAAACATCATTTATAATAGCGCATAGATTATCAACAATTAAAAATGCTGATTTAATACTTGTTATGAAAGATGGAAATATAATTGAACAAGGAAATCATGATGAATTATTAAAACAAAATGGTTTTTATGCTGAACTTTATAATTCACAATTTGAGATATAGAAATATATCTCTTTTTTAATTAAATGCTAATTCAACATCAATATCATAATCATTATAAGCAATATATAAAAAGATAATTCCACTTATAAATATAAGTAGAGAAGCTATAAATGATAAATAATTTAGTTTTTTCTTTTTATCTGTATCATATTTTTTTAAATTTTTAATTGAATTAAATGAATCTTTTAGAAAATAGAAATAAACAAAAATTAGTATAGAAAAAATAAGTATCATATTTTTACGATATTTTTCTTTACTTGTTTGATCTTTAAATAAAAAATAATTTTTTTCTAATTTATTTGAGTAAAAGCTAAGTATAATTATTCCAATATATATTATCCAAATTATTTCTTCTATTTTTAACTCTTTTAATTTATCATTGATATTCATATTAAAATATATAAAAAAAACTAAAGATTATTCTTTAGTTTTAGTTTTTTCTTTTTCTAAATTATTTATATTATATTTAACTTGCTCATATAGCTTTTTAACATATTCTTCTTTCATTTGAACAATATCAGATACTTGTTTAATTGAATATATTAAGTCTTCTTCACATAATAAAGATATAATAATACGTTCTTTATTTGTCATATTATTAAAATCAAAAGTACTATAAATATCCATTTGTTTTTCTTTATTTAATGCTTTTTCTTTTTCTTTCTTTTCTTTTTTTACTTCTTCCATTTTTTGATTAAATAATACTTTCTTCTTGTGTTCTATTTTTTGTAGAATACCTTCTTTAAATTTATCATAACTTCCATAACCATATTCATAGGCTATTTCTTCCATGGCGTTTTCTTTAACTTTTAATTCTCCAGATAATATTTTAGGTATTATACTATTACCACATTGGAATTTTTGTGCTAGCTGTTCATTTTTAATTCCATATAAATCTGCATATTCTTTCATGAAGGATAAATCGTATCTTGTTTCCATACAATCACTCCTTTAACATAGATCTTCTTGATGTATATTATACACAAATTTTTATAAAAATCAATAAAAAAGATTTCATTTTTGAAATCTAGATATATTAAGAATAATTCCCATACTGCATAAGGTTATTAATAATGAGGAACCTCCATATGATAAAAAGGGTAGAGTAACACCTGTTACAGGTATTAATCCTACTACTACCATTAAATTTAGTAATGCTTGAAATGCGATTCCAAATGAAATACCAAATGCTAAATATTTACCAAATGGTTCTTTAGAATTAATTGCTATTTTAAATGATTTAATAATTATAATTAAAAATAAACTAGATATTATAATTATTCCCATAAAACCAAATTCTTCACTTATAATTGAAAAAATAAAATCTGTTTGCGGTTCAGGTAGATAAAAATGTTTTTGTCTAGAATTTAAAAATCCTTGCCCAAATAAACCTCCTGGTCCAATGGCATATAAACTTTGAATTATTTGAAAACCACTACCTAGTGGATCAGTCCAGGGATTTAAAAATGATAATATTCTTTTTAATCTATATGGTGCGATTAGTATTAAACCTGTTATTCCAGATATTCCAAGTATTCCTAAATAAATAAAAAATTTTAAGTTAGTACCACCTATAAATAATAGCCCAATAATAGTAACAATTATAATAAATCCTGTTCCAAAATCTGGTTGTAACATTATTAATCCAAAAATAAATAGTGTAATAAATAGAATAGGTAAAACACCTTTTTTTATATTTTTTAATTCTTTTTGATTATTAGATATGTATTTAGAAGTAAATATAATTAAAGCAAGTTTGGTTGCTTCACTAGGTTGTATTCCAAATGAACCTATTCCAAACCAACTACGTGAACCATTTCTAATAGTTCCGATACCTGGTATTAAAACAAGTATGAGTAATATAATACACAAAAGTAATATGGTATTGGCTTTTTCATAATATATTTTATAATTTATTTTACTTATTATTATCATAAATATAATACCTAATAATAAAAATAATGCCTGATTTTTTACAAATTTAAAAGGATCATTAAACTTATATTCAGCCCATACATATGATGCTGAAAAGACCATTAAAACTCCAAAAAGAGATATTGTAATAATTGTAATTAATAAAAATATATCTAATTTTTTCATAAATATACTCCATAATAAAGAGCAATCATAGAACCAATTAATCCTACTATCCAAAATAATTTAACAATATCTCTTTCATTCCATCCTTTTTTTTCAAAATGATGATGTAGGGGAGCCATTAAAAATATTCTTTTTTTAGTCAATTTATAATAATATCTTTGTATTAATACACTTAGTGTTTCTAGTATAAAAACAATTCCAACTAAAATGAGTAAAAATTCATGTCTTGAAAGGATTGCTATTGTACCTAATGTTGCTCCAAGTGATAATGAACCGGTATCACCCATGAATATTTTGGCTGGATTAGTATTATATACTAAAAATCCGAGTAGTGAACCTGTAAGTAAGAAACAAAATAATCCAATTTCAATATATCCCTCTAACCATCCATTATTAAACATTATAATTCCATATGTAAAAAAAGCTATTATTGATAATCCAGTTGCTAAACCATCTAATCCATCTGTTAAATTAACTGCATTTGAACTAGCTACTAATATAAATAATATAAATAATCCATAAAACCATCCAATATTAAGCTTTAAATGAATTGAATGTATCCATATTAATGGTTCATTATCTGCTTTTAAAAATAAATAGAAAAATAATATTGATATTATTATTTGAAATACTAATTTTTCTGTTTCAGTTAATCCTTTATTATTATTTCTTTTTATTATTAAATAATCATCTAAAAATCCGATAAATGCATAACTAATAAAGATAAATATGACAATTATAAAATTATATGTTATGTCTATTTTATTTGTTAAGTATAAAATAATAATAGATATAATACTAGATAATATAAATATTATTCCTCCCATTGTAGGAGTATGTGATTTGCTTCTATGAGCTTCTTCTAAATAAATATTTAATCTTTGATCTGCTTTTTTCTTTTTTAATATTGGTATTATAAATGAACCAATTATTAATGATAAAATAAATCCTACTAAAAATACTAAAGTTGCTTTTGTTATTATCATGTTATCCTCCTAACATAAGTTTTACTGTTTCACCTTCATATATTCTAGTTCCACTACTAGGGGACTGATATATTACTTTTCCATTACCTGTATATTCAACTTTAAAAGGTTTTAAATTTTTAATAGCATCTTTTAAATCCATATTAACAACATTTGGAACTGTTGCATATTTTCTATCTAGATAATTGTAATTTTTTTCACTAGCTCCTTTAGGTTTTTTAATATTCAAAATATTTATTGAATCATTTAGAATATTTCTTGCTATAGGAGCAGCAACTGTTCCACCATATTGAGTGATTCCTTTAGCATTATCTATTGCAACATATACCACAATTTCTGGGTCATTAGCAGGCATAAATCCAATAAATGAAACAATATAATTTCCTACCATATAATGTCCATTATCTACTTTTTGAGCAGTACCGGTTTTTCCTCCAACACGATATCCATCTATAAAAGCATTACGTCCTGTTCCATTTGTTACAACGCTTTCCAATGTATATCTTACTTGTTTACTTGTTTCATCACTGATAACCTTTCTAACTAGTACAGGATTATTTTCAAGTATTATAGAATTTGTTTCAGGTTCATTAATACTTTTAACAATATATGGTTTATATAGTTTACCTCCATTAATTGCTGCTGATACAGCTGTTATTTGTTGAATAGGGGTAACTGATACACCTTGACCAAATGATGTAGTAGCAAGTTCTACAGGACCAACTCTATCTAAATTGAAAAGTATTCCATTTGCTTCACCATTTAAATCAACACCTGTTTTAGTACCAAAGCCAAAATTTCTAATATATTTAAATAATTTTTCTTTTCCTATTTTTTGACCCATAGATACAAATCCTGGATTACATGAATTTTCTACAACTTGTCTATAGTTTTGATCACCATGTCCTCCATGTTTCCAACATTTTATTCTGGCATTTTCTACTTGTATACTTCCTGAATCATAAAAGTGATCATTTTCTAAATCAATTAATTTTTCTTCTAATGCGGTTGATAGAGTAATTATTTTAAATGTTGAACCTGGTTCATATGTCATCCATACGGGTAGATTACGATTTATATCTTCAATTTTATATTCTTTATAATTACTAGGGGAGAAAGTAGGACGTGATGCGATTGCTAGTATTTCACCTGTTTTAGGATTCATAGCAATACCTAGTGCTTGATCAGGATTATATTTTGATACAGCATTATCTAATTCTCTTTCTAATGATTGTTGTAATTTATAATTGATAGTTAGATTAATATTCATACCATCTTGTGGTTTTTCATATTTTTCATTTAGTTCTAATTTGTTTCCTTTAGCGTCACTCGTATATTTTATGGAACCATATGATCCGGTTAAGTATTTATCATAAGTTAGTTCTAATCCAGATAATCCTTGATTATCAATACCAACAAATCCAATAGTATGTGCAAGCATTGTATCATTTGGATAATATCTTTTTGATTCTTTTAATAAATAAACACCATCTAATTTTAAATTATTTATTTTATCTGCTGTTTTAAAATCAAGTCTTCTACCTTCTGGATGAACTCTTTCCATAGATGTTCTTTTATTTACATGTTTAAACATATCTTTATATGAAACATTTAATATTTTTGCTAATTGTTTTGCTGTTTTTTCTTTATTTTTTATTTGATTTGGTACTAATACTAAAGATACAGTTGTTTTGTTATCAGCAAGTATTTTTCCTGTTGAATCAAAGATTTTTCCTCTATTAGCTTCAATAGGTAAGTTTCTATTCCATAGATAGTCAGCTAGTTTATTTAATTTTTTATAACTTATTACTTGTATATAAAACACTTTAAATATTACAAGTATAAATAATAATATTATTATTAATCCTATTATTTTGATTCTAATATGAATATTTCTGTAAAACATAGTATCACCAGTTAAGTATATGTTTTTAATAATAAAAAAAGACTATTTAAATAGTCTTTTAAATATTGAATTACCAATTCTTCTACCAACTGTATTTAAAGCAGTATTAGTAACTCTATCAGTAGCTTTTTCAATTTTTGATTTTTTAGGTCTTCCTACTTTTTTCTTTGTAGTTGTTTTTACTGTTTTAGTTTGAGTAGGGGTAGTGTAATTAACTCCATCTTTTCTTAATACTGAATGATATTCTTGATATTGTTCTTCTTGTTTTTGTTTTTCAGCATCTATTCTAGCTTGTTCTTCTAATTTTTGTTCCTCTAATTCTTTTTGAATTTTTTCTTCTTTTTCTTTATTAATTTTTTCAAATGCTGATTCAGGATCAATTTTGTTTTCATATTTACCATAAAACATTCCATCTTTTATAACATCTTCTCTAATTGAATCATCAATAGCTCCCATCATACTTTGTGGAGGTAATATTTTAACTCTTTGTACAATAGATGGTTCTCCTTCTTCAGTTTGGACAGATACTAATGCTTCACCAGTTTTAAGTTCTGTTATTACATCTTCTGTTTTAAAATTAGGATTATCTCTAAATGAGTTACATGCTGCTTTTATTGATTTTTCATCTGCTTTTGTATAATATCTTAATACATGTTGAACTCTATTACCTAATTGCGATAGTATTTCATCTGGTATGTCACTTGGACTTTGTGATATAAAATATAGTCCAATTCCTTTAGAACGTATTAATTTAACAATTCCTGTTAAGTTTTTAATTATATGTTCTGGCATTTCACTAAATATTAAGTGTGCTTCATCTAAGAAGAATACTAATTTTGGTTTTGGTAAATCTCCAACTTCTGGTGATGTATCATATAATGTATTTAATAACCATAATAAGAATATTGCATAAAGTGTGGGCTTTCTAAATAGGGTAGTAGCATCAAATACATTAATATAACCTCTACCATCTATTGGTGAATATTTCATAAAATCTTTAATATCAAAATCTGGTTTTCCAAAGAATAGATCTCCACCTTGTTCTTCTAGTTTTAATAAACATCTTTGAATTGCTCCTACAGATTGAGTTGTAACATTACCATATTTTAATGAATATTCTTTAGCATTTTCTCCAACATATTTAAGCATTGATTGTAAATCTTTTAAATCAATTATTTCTTTATTTTCATCTTTAGCTATTCTAAATACCATAGCTAAAACTCCCTCTTGAGCATTTGTTAAATCAAGCATACGTGATAGTAGGTCAGCTCCAAGTGATGAAACTGTTGTTCTTATTGGGTGTCCTTTTACTCCATACATATCCCAAAAATTAGTAGGGTAACTTTTCATATTAAAGTCAGCTAATTTCATCTTTTCAGCGCGTTCTTTAACACTATCAATATTACCAGGTAAAGTCATACCTGCTAAATCACCTTTAACATCTACTAAAAATACAGGGACTCTAGCATCTGAAAAACTTTCAGCTAATACTTTTAAAGTTATTGTTTTACCTGAACCAGAAGCTCCAGTTATAATACCATGTCTATTGGCTTTTTCTAATAATAAATTAACTTCTGTTTCATCATTTTTACCAATTAATATTTTATCATTTATATACATAATTAACCTCCATTTTCTATAATTAGTTTATAGAAATTATCGGTTTTTGTCAATATAATCAAGTACTATTTCTTTATCACTAAAATGATATTTAGTATTACCAATAATTTGATATTCTTCATGTCCTTTACCAAGTATTAATAATATGTTATTATCTAACATACTTAATCCTTTTAAAATAGCTTCTTTTCTATCTTTGATTATTTCATAATTATTATTATCTAAATTACAAGTCATATCTTTTATTATAGAATCTGGATCATCATCTCTTGGATTATCATTGGTGAATATAACGTAATCTGAATTAGTAGTGGCTAGGTTTCCCATAATAGGCCTTTTAGATGTATCTCTACCTCCACCACAACCTATAATAGTAATTATTTTTTTATTATATTCTTTAGCAGCGTTTATTATTTTTTCTACGGCATCTGGTGTATGAGCATAATCAATTACAATATAATTATTTTTATATTTATATGTTTCCATTCTACCGTTAGGTGCTTGTAATTTATAACTAATATCTATAATATCATTTATTTTAAAATTAAGTGAATATAGTGTTATTAATGCTTCCATATAGTTAAGAACATTATATTTAGCTTTTAAATTAGTCTTAACACTATAATTTTTTTTATATTTAAATTCTATCTTAGTCATATCATCTATATAACTATAATTATTAATTATAAAATCGGAATCCTTAAATCCTATAGTATACTTATTTTTATAATTAAAATATTTAGAATATTTATCCTCATTATTTACTATTAAACAACCGTTATTTTTTAATAAATCTATTATTTTTAGTTTAGCTTGTAAGTAATTAGCCATATTTTTATGATAATTAAGATGTTCTTCTGTAAGATTTGTAAATATAGCTCTATCTAATTTAATACCATATAATCTATCCATATCTAGTGAATGAGAACTAACTTCCATTATAATATATTTGATATTTTTTTCTTTTGAATCTAATAGTAAATTATATAATTCTAATATATCTGGTGTAGTATTATTTAAATCTTTTATTTTTTTAGAATTATTATAATATCCAATAGTACCAATATATGAATTATTAATATTTAAATTTGTTAACATATTTGATATTAAATACGCTGTTGTAGTTTTACCATTTGTTCCAGTAACACCAATAATTATCATATCATTAAATAAATTACTGTAATTATCTTTTAAATATTCTTTTAGATACTTTTTGGTATCTTCAACAACAATTGTTTCTACATTATAATTACCATGTTCACATACTATTTTAGAAGCACCATTATTAATTGCTTCTTCAATATAATCATGACCATCTACTGTATAACCTTTAATTGCGATAAAAGTATCTCCTTTTTTTATATCCTTAGAATTTGTTTTAATTTTCATTAAATCACCTAAATTATTATATGAAACGTGTTAATTATGTTGATAAATATATTTTTTTGTGTTAGTATATATTCTTAAATGGAGGGTTATCGTGAAAAAAATAGAAGAAGATTTAGTACAAGAATTAGATGAATTCTTAAAAAATATGGATACAGCCTTATCAACAGATGATCCATTTGAAACATATCAAGAATTAATAATAAATAATAAAGCTAAAGAAAAGGTGAAGTAAAATGGAAGATATAATCAAAACCTTAAATGAAATAAAGAATATGTTAAAGATGCTTGGATATGAAATAGATTTACATGATAATGAAATACCTTTATATAAACATATTCTTATAACTCGTGATTCTATGAAAGTAGGATCAATAATTATAAAAGATAAAAATTTATATTGGTTAAATGAAAATGGAGAGCTACTAGCAAATGAAAAAATTAATGGAATAAGATTTAATCAAATACCTAAAAAGAATGTAAAAACAGTTATAAATATAACTATTAATGATGAAAAATTTAAATGTAATTGTTATAACTTAATTAAAAAAAATTATGTTGGATTAGAAAATAAAAAAATAAAATTGAAATTTCATCCTGAATATATGAATATTACATTAAAAGATGATAATTTTATTATTTATTATCCAAATAGATTAGATACATCTAATAAACATAGTGATAAATTAAATAATATATTTGGATATGATGTAATTAGTAGTATTGAATCATATTATGCAAATAATAAAACAAAAGTAAAGAAGTGATAAAATGAATTTCGTATGGATATATATATTAGTTGAAAATATAACTGCTTGTATTTCTTTTTCATTAAGAAAAAATGTAGTAAATAAATATATTGAAAAAATAGGAGATAAAGGTTATAAAGTAGATTTTGACAAATTTGTTGAGGTTACTGAAAATAAAAAAATAGGGGATCAAAATTTAAAGACAATTATTTCTTTCGCAATACCTGGTATTAATATAATAAATTGTATGATAAAAAATCATAAAGAAATTAAAAAAATTAATAAAGAATTAGAAGAAAATAATGCATTTATTCCTATGAATGAATTTGAAAAAGAACAATATAATAAATTACCTGATAAAAATTCTAAAGTTCAATTTGTAATGGTATGTGAAAAATTATCACAAGAAATAATTGATGCTTTTCAAAAAACAATGTTATATATTGCTGATCCAAATGATTTATTAGAAAAAAATATAGCTCAATTATATTATGATAAATTACCAATTATATCTTATTCATTAGATGAAGTAAAACAATTAAGTAAATCAATTAATTCTCATTATAAACTAGGTAAAATGAATGATATTAATACCGCTATTATTGGATTACCTGAAGAATGTACAATTAATTATACAATTGTAAGAAATGATAAAGATTTACTTGAAATGGAATATCAAGAATTAAATGAAGATGAATTAGAAAATAAAAAATTTGTAGTATATCCATTTAATATCGATTTTGAAGAATCACAAGAATTAAAAGAATGTTATCAAAAAATAATAGATAAAAGAGATAATAAAACAAGTGGTACATCTATTGTTTATAATACATACTATAATGATGATAAACCATATGTAAAGAAAAAAGTAAAGTAGATTGTTATATTTACTTTTTTTTGTTATAATTTTAGTGTATAATACGTTGTAATTCTTAGTTGGGAGTGTGATTTTATGAATAGAGAATTATTGGAAGAATTATTAAGTGAAAATAGATTGACTGAAATAAAAAGTAATTTAAATGAAATGAATGAGTTTGATATAGCTGAATTAATTGAAGATTTACCTGAAAAACAGTTAATTAAAGTTTTTAGATTACTACCTAAAACTATGGCTACAGATGTTTTTGTTAATATGGAAGAAGATATTCAAAGAAATTTAATAACAGCATTAACAAATCAAGAAGCAACTTCTATTATTGAAGATATGTTCTCTGATGATGCCGCAGACTTGTTTGAAGAAATGCCTGCTATCTTAATATCAAAACTACTTAAAAATGTTTCTAAAGAAACAAGAACATCAATTAATAAATTACTTAAATATCCAGATAATTCAGCTGGTTCATTAATGGCTGTTGAACATATTCATTTAAAAAAAGGTTTAACTATTAAAGAATCAGTAGAAAGAATAAAAAAATATAAAGATGAAGTTGTATCATATGAAACATGGTATATTACAGATAGTGAAAGAAAATTAATCGGATATATAGATGTTAAGGATTTATTACTTAGTGATTCTGATACCTTAATAGATGATGTAATGGAAGAATGTGAACATGTTTTAACTACATTAATGGATCAAGAGGAAGTAGCAAATATCTTCCAAGATTATAATTATAGTACGTTACCTGTTGTTGATTCAGAAGGTAGATTAGTTGGTGTTATTACAATTGATGATATTTTGGATATTATTGAAGAAGAAACTACAGAAGATATCGAAAAGATGGCCGCAATTACTCCTAGTGATAAATCATATATGAGAACTGGTGTATTTGAAACATGGAAAAAACGTATACCTTGGTTGTTATTATTAATGATTTCAGCAACATTTACTGGTAAAATTATTACTCATTTTGAATCAGCTTTATCTACATATGTTGTTTTAACAGCATTTATTCCTATGCTTATGGATACAGGTGGTAATGCTGGATCACAAGCAAGTGTTTCAGTAATAAGAAGTTTATCACTTGATGAAATAGAATATAAAGATACATTTAAAGTATTATGGAAAGAATTTAGAGTAAGTATTTTAGTTGGTGTTACATTAGCACTTGCTAATTTCTTAAAATTAATATTTATTGATAGTGTAACATTAGAAATTGCATTTATTGTTTGTTTTACTTTAATTATTACAGTTATGGTAGCAAAATTAATAGGAAGTTCACTTCCAATATTAGCTCGTAAAATTGGATTTGATCCAGCTGTAATGGCAAGTCCTTTTATTACTACAATAGTTGATGCTTGTTCGTTATTAATCTATTTTAAAATAGCAAGTCTTTTACTTGGAATTTGACAATAACATTATTTGTTATATAATATTTGTTACTTGAGAGGGGAATATTATATGAATATAAAAAATAGTAAATTAGAACAATCAATGAGAAATTATCTTAAAACTTATGAAAAAATTAATGAATTAAAACAAGAAGATAATAATGAATGCTTATATAGATTATTTTTTGTTAATGTATTAATTAATAAAATATTATTCAAAAAATTAGAAAAAGCTACTTCTAAAGATGATTTTAAA
>OMSK01000055.1 GCA_900313725.1 uncultured Bacillota bacterium
GAACAAATTTGTTATAATTAATTTGTTCTTCAGATGGCGAGATAGCTCAGCTGGCTAGAGCTTCCGGTTCATACCCGGGCGGTCGAGGGTTCAAATCCCCCTCTCGCTACCAATAAGAAATAGACTAACTTGAAATAGTTAGTTTTTTTATTGACTTTCAAACAAATTATGATATAATAAATTTTAATTATTTAGGAGGGATTATGAAAGATATTAATGAGCTTTTTGAAATTGCTGATAATAATTTAGAAAAAACAGAAAATGAATCAATAAAATTTTATAAAGAGGTTGAAAGTTTTATAGAAGTAATTTTAACCACAATTGATCATAAGAAAGGTAAATATGATTGGAATAAAGAATCTGAAATTATACCTAAAAGTGGTGGAGAATTTAGAACTTGCAAATACGAATACAATGAGAATGGTTTAAAAATTACTATTGACTATTCTTGGGAATGTAGTGAATTAAGTAATCCATGTGGGTTAGTTGGTCCTTTAGGTTTTGATCGTGAACACAAAGTTAATTTTGAAAAAGTAAAAGAAATACTTGCAAACGATGGTATAATAATTACAAGAAAACAATCACATAGGGAAACAAAATATAATTATGGCACACATATATATACAGATAAAATTATAATTGAAGTACCTAGAGAAAAAGGTAAAGGTCAATATACTATAAAAAAAACTAATCATAATGATTAGTTTTTTTTATAATTATTTTTTAAAATAAATAGGTCTTATTTACTTTTTTTACCATAATGATATATTTTTAATAGATGTGTAGGTGATTATAAATCTATTAAATAGTATAGTTTACTATAATCTTGAAGGAGGCTATAGTGAAAAATAAAAAAATATGATATAATAATTAATCAAATGGAGGAGTTTTTTATGAATTTTGAAGAAAAAAATTTACCTTTAACAAGTGAAGAAATTATTGAAGAATGTGATATGTGGCTTGATTTGTTTAAGCAAGTCCATGATGAATTTAAAGAATTAGTTTTATCTGAAAAATATAGAAAAAAAGATGTGACTATGGAATTGAAATTCCCACTATATCCTGATTGTTCTCCATATAATTCATTCTTAAAAGGAATATCTTTAAACTTGTGTTCATATGGTAGTTTAAGAAAATCAGGTGTATATGCTACAATTAAATATAAGAATGGAGATATATATGCATATTTAGTTGCTAATGTTTTATATTATTATTTGTTACAAAATCTTAGAGATGAACAAATAATTATGTATGATAGATATTATAGTGAATATTTATATTCTGATAGTGAGAATAATGAAACGACAGTTCCAATATTAGCTTCATTATCACCTTTAACTGAAACAAAAAAAATTGATGAATTAGTTTTTGAAATGATTAGTAATCATAATTCAGGTGAATCATCAGAACAATTAATTTCTAATTTAAAAAATAGAATTTATAATCAACAAATAAATGATAATTATGATTTTTATATATCAAGACAATGTGATCATATTTTAAAAAAATCTTTAAATTCTAAGAAGTAGCGTGTAATTATTGCTACTTTTTTTATAAAATGTATGTATAAATTGTTTTTTATACCAAAAAAGATGATATTGAGTAATAATCTCATATCATCTTACTTCTTATTTTAATCTTAATATTGGACCTTCTTTTTCATTTGGCTTAAATTCATCAACCACACCTTTACCACATACAAATGAATCCTTACATTCCATAATTGCATCAAAATAACAGCGATGTAGAGGAAATCCTTCTATCGTATCATTAAATGTCATATATTCACCATTTGAATCAAATCCATCATAACAAGTTCTTTTTGGATCTGTTTTTATAATACCAAATTTTTCACTATTGTGCATCACATAATCACAGCTAAATAGAGTATTTCTTATTTCTAAAACCTCATCATATCCAATTTCGTTGGGATAACCCAAATATTTTAATAATTCATATAATTCATATGCAGAATGTCCTATACAAATTGATGCATTTAATATTTCTTCATTAGGACTTATATCAAAAATTGGATAATGAGGAGAGTTATATAATAAATCGTTCGCGTGATTATTTTCATCTAAAGTAAATAAAATACTACGATTAAAGGTAGTTGTATTGGTACTTTCTCCTCCATAATTAATATAATCTTTTTCTTTCTTAAAAAGAAAAGATTTGTTTTGTAAGCTCCATATTGGTTCTTTATCATCTTCAAGATTTATAAAGGGAAATTCATGTTCTATTTTCAGTTTTGATTGAAATATATCCTGTACTCTTCCTACAAATATATCTTTTATTTCAACTTTATAATTTTTATTTTCCATACTATCACCTGTTTAATTAAGATTTATTGTATCATTTCTTTTTTTTTTAATCAAGAGTATAGATACTATGCTTAAAAATTTTTATTAAAAATTGATAATAATAATTAATAATATGATATAATAGATGTTACATGGAGGTTTTGAAATGAAAAAATTTGATTTAAAAAAATTAGTAAGTCAAATAAAAAAATATAATTTAGAAGCTTTATTTGATAGTACATATGAATTTGATGATTGGTTAAATAGTTTAAATAATAAGCAAATAAATAATTTTAATAGTTTAGATATAGAACCTGCTGATATTAAAATACCTAAATGTGTTTTAATAAATAAAGATTTATTAAATTGTAATGATTTTTTACAAAAATTAGATGCGATGATGAAATTAAAATATGTAGATAGACGCTCTGATTATAATGAATATTTATTTGGAACTATTTTATGTAGTAAATCTTTTTTAAATAGTAAAAATTATTATAAAGATATGGAAACTGTTAAAGATGTTACTGACAACGTTTATCCTTTATTGATTATTTCTCATGAAGAATTTGTTAATAGCCCATATCATGATGAAGACTTGAAACTTATTATGGAAGCAGATAATGATGGTTTTCCATCTGTTGCTGAAGCTTTATTTGATGTAGCTCATAATATAGATTCTATTAAAAGTCCATATCATAGAGAAGATATGAGAATAATTTCTAAATGTGAAAGTAGTTGTTTACAATCAGCTAATTCTTATCCAGAGGAAAGCGTAAATAATTTAGCTGTTAATACGGTATCACTTAAAGATAAATATCATATTGATAATATGAAAATACTTGCACAAAAACCATCTATATATTTATATGAATTGATGACAAATCAAGAAATAATAAATGGTAAATATTATAGAGATGAAATAAATACTTTAGTAAATTCCGAAAGTGATACTAATTCATATGCTTTATTTATGTATATTTCTAATCACCAAAAATTAATGATGGCGGATTATTTATTAGGTCATAATTCTTTAGAAGATCTTTGGGATATAGAAAGATATTATTATAAAGATAAAGAAGATATAAATAAAAAAAATAATCCAAATTATTTGAAATATCTTGATATATTAAGTAAGGCTGATAAGGAGCATGTATTATATGTTGAATCATTATTATCAAATAAACTATTTGTAAATAGTGAAAACTGTGAAAATGATTTAAAAGTATTCCTTTCAATAGAAGATAAAGAATTATTATTGGATGTATATAGATTTTTAGTATCTGATGATACAATAAATAGTAAATATCATAATAAAGATTTAAATCTTATTTTAAATGCTAAAAATAGTAAAATTAGAACTTATTTAGTAGATATCGCTACTGATTCAGACAGCATTAATAGCGTTAATCATGAATATGATATGGAATATGTTTCAAAATTAGATTGGAATAATATAGATCCTGAAATATTTGAGGATATGAAAATGTATCTATTATATGCACACGGAATTAATCATCCAAATCATGTAGAAAGACTTGAAAAATTATTAAAAGGTGAAAGAATTATAAAAGAAGATTCTATTTCAAGCTATTTAGATTATTTAGAAGGTAATTCTGATAATATTATTAATACAAATAAGCCAAAGATATTTACAAAAATAAAAAAAATATTTAATACAAAAAAGGTGGGTTAATATGGAAAATAAATCATTAGAAAGTATTTTTGATAAATATAATAAATTATCACAAAAAAATCAAAAAAAAGCTTTAAATGAAATACGTAAAATAATAAAAAAATATTGTGATGTTCAAAAACAAGAAGATAAAGAGATAATTTGCTCAGAAGAAGGTCATCAATTTAGTGATTGGAAACAAATAGAATATACATATGAAAAGAAAAATCCATATTATGGTTCAAGAGATTATGTTAGTTCTCATGAAAAAGAATATACATTTGAAGAAGGTATTATATGGGGAAGAACATGTCTTAGATGTGGATATAAAGAAACACATAAATCTGAACCAAAAGAATTAAAAGAAGCAAGAAAAGAAAAAAATAGAAAAGAAAAAATAAAAAAATTAGAGAAAGAATTAGAAAGATTAAAAAAAACTAATCATAATGATTAGTTTTTATTTATCGGACATATAAGGCCTTTTCCTTTTTCTGATTCAATTATACATGAACGTTTACTAGGATACATTTTTATTTTGGCTTTTCCATCTGAAAAATCAATAAAATTTTGAAAAAGATTATAATTAAAATATTCAACATAATCAGTATCTTTATCTATAATCACGTAATATTCGTATGTATTATGAGGATATTTTTCTTGTATGTTTGTAATTATTAAATTATTACATGATTCTAGTTTTTCTACTTCTTCTAAAAACTTTTTACAACCATCAATAATTCTTATATCTTGATTATATTTTCCCATATTTAATCTATCTTTACGATATTTTGATAGTATTTCATCATTATTAAAAATATATACACATGCTGAATTGGTTAAAAGTAATTTATCATCATCAATATATGAAATATGTGTTGCCATAGATTTTTTAAAATATTCTAATAAGGCTTTTCTAGCATTCTTTATATAATCTTCTTCTTTTTGTTTATCAATATAGATATTATTATTTGATTTAATAAGTCTTTGATTATCTAATGAATTAATGTATTTTTCTAATTCTTCATATTTTTTGTCTGTTATATATTCTTTTATTTTAATATATTCATCACGTTCTAACATAGTGTAACCTCCTAATTAATATATTATAATTTAATATAATTATAAACGCAAGAGTAATTATACTGTTTTATATTATTTACTTTTTTTTACCATAATGATATAATTTTATTAGATGGGTAGGTGATTATAAATCTTTTAAATAATATAATTTACTATAATCTTGAAGGAGGCTATAGTGAAAAACAAAAAAATATTTAGAATTGCTTGCTTAATATTATGTATTACTTTAGTTGTTGGTTTTTTATATGTTACTATGCCAACGGTAATAGCTGATGTAGGTAATAATAATCGATATTCATCAAGTAATGATTCTGATGGTGATTCTGGAAATTGGTTCTTTATATTCTATATGTTATTTGATTTATTTGGACCAATAGGTGGAATTATCATTTTAGCGATTATTGCTGTTGTATTCTACTTTTTAAAGAAAAGTGGTAAATTAACTAAAGCTGAAAACGTAACTACAAATAATAAAGTATCTGATATTGTTGATACATCAGATAGTGTAGCTAATTTGATAAGACAAACTGATCCAAATTTCTCAGCAGATGCTTTTATTGGATGGACAAGAGAAGTATTCTTAAAAATACAACAAGCATGGACTGATAGAAATTGGGAATTAATTAGGCCATTTGAATCTAATGAATTATTTAATGTTCATAATGCACAATTAGATGAATATATAAGAAATAAGAAAATAAATAAAATAGAAAAAATTAATATTAAGAAGGTAGCTTTACATTCATATACAGTTGATGGTGATAAAGAAGTTTTAACAGTTTATTTAGATGCAATTTTAAGAGATTATGTTACAAATGAAGATGGTAAAGTGTTAGAAAGTAATCCAGAAAAAGATTGGTATATGGAATACATTATGACATTTAATCGTAAAGTTGGTGTTAAAACAAAAGCAGGATTAAGTAATAAATCTACAACAAATTGTCCAAACTGCGGAGCTCCAACGACAGTTACTTCAGCTGGTAAATGTGATTATTGTAAGAGTGTAATAACAACTGGTGAACATGATTGGGTATTAAGTGATATTAGGAGTAGAGAATGATACATGATATTTTACTTATAATATGTATATTATTGTTTTCTAGTGTTATTGTTATTTTCTTTATTATAAGAAATAAATTAAGAGAAATATCTTATGAGGCATTTGGTACTAAAAATTTAATTAAAGGAATCAGACAAACTAATTTGGAAGCAATAAGTGAACCTAAAAGTATAATGGGAATGGAAAAGTTAGATTTGCCAAAATTACGTGAAGATTTTAAAGAATTAAATATAAATGAATTAAAAAGGGATGCCGAACAAAAAATAATTAATTGCTTAAATGCGATTGAAACGAAAAATGCTGATAATTTAAAAGAAGAAGTATTAAAGGTATATGTTAATAGTAGATTAGAAGATTTAAAAGATAAAAATGTCAGTTATGATTCTATAAAGATTCATAACACAATACTTAATAGATATGAAAGAAATGATGCAATCGCAACACTAAAAATTCATTCAGCGATTGAATATATTTATACATATGGTAAAAAAAGCCCACGTAAAGTTCAAACAAGGTTTGAAGTTGAATATATATATGTTTTAGATGCTGAAAAGCTAGGATATAAAACAATTTTAGGATTAAATTGTCCTAACTGTGGAGGACCCATTAGAAGTCTAAGTGATGATATTTGTACATATTGTGGAAGTGGAATAATAAATTCATTTAAAGATATTGCAAAAAAAGCTTGGATTTTGAATAATATTAAAGAATTTTAGAAAGAAGGTTTATTATGGGATTAATTAGAGCAATCGTTGGAGCTGCGTCTTCAACACTAAAAGATGAATGGTTAGAGTATTTCTATTGTGATAGAATGCCTGACAACGTTATCATGAGAAGAGGAGTTTATAAAAACGAAAAAAACAATCATGGTAATGAAAATATTATTACTAATGGTAGTAAAATAGTTGTTGGTGAAGATCAATGTTTAATCGTTGTTGCTGATGGTAAAATTGTTGATTTTACAGCTGAAGCAGGTAGATATACATTTGATAAAGGTACTGAACCATCAATGTTATATGGAGGATTTGGGAAAGGATTAGTTGAATCATTTAAAACAATGGGTTCAAGATTTACAACAGCAGGTAATCCAAATCATGATCAAAGAATTTACTTCATTAACATGCGTGATTTAATTGGAAATAAATTTGGAACACCAAATCCAGTTCCATTTAGAGATAGTGAATTTGGATTAACTATTGATATTAAATGCTTTGGTGAATATGTAATGAAAGTATCAGATCCAATTAAATTCTATGTATCACTTGGTGGATCTGTTGATGGAGATTATGTAATTGATGATAAATTAAGAAGTCAATTTGATACAGACTTTATGCAAGCATTCCAACCTGCA
>OMSK01000059.1 GCA_900313725.1 uncultured Bacillota bacterium
AGGTAATTCTACTACAGTAACTGTTTGTTCATTTGCTACATCAGCAGCATATCTTTGCATACAAGAAACAAGCATATCTTTTGCTTTCTTATCTACTTCAAGTTTAGCTTCTTCTTCACGTTCTTTTATATAACTTGCTATTTCTAAATTCATCATTTCTTCAACTTTTTTAAGAACTAAATCTTTAGCTTCTTGTTTTGATAAACCAGCAATACTTTCTAATTCTTCAATTTGTTGTTTTTTAATTTCTTCCACTTTTACTTGTTCATTTTGAATTTCTTTTTGTTTTTCAATCAAACTATTCTCTTTTTCATCTAATAATTCTTCACGTTTTTGCATAGTTTGATCACGTCTATCAATATTTTCTTCACGTTGTAATAGACGATCTTCTGATTCTTTTACTTCTAACTTCTTTTCTTTAACGTATTCATCAGTTTCAGCTTTTATTCTACGAGATTCTTCTTTTAATTCTAAAACACCATCTCTTTTAGCTTTTTCAGCTTCTCTTTTAGCATTTTCAATCATCTTTTCTGCTTTAGATTCTTTAGAAGAATTTCTAATATAATTAACAATTATCATTGCAATTATTCCAACAAAAAGTCCAATTAGACCTAGTAAAATGGAGAAAAATACATCATTCATATTATACCTCCATAACTATAGGTAAATAATTTTACCTAAATTCATTATAATATAATTATGTCAAAATTACAAGATGATTAAAAAAATTTTACCAACTAGACAAATTATAAAAAAAAGTATATAATGTATGAAGTTGGATTTCAAGAAAAGAAAGGAGTTAAAATGAAGTTTGGAAAAAGCGAAGATACAAAGGTATTCGCTTTAGGTGGACTTGGTGAAGTTGGAAAAAACATGTACTGCATTATGTGTGGAGATGAATTAGTTATCACAGATGCCGGTATGTTAATGCCAGAAGATGATTTAATGGGTGTCGATTATGTTATACCAGATTTTTCATTTTTAAAGAAAAACGAATCAAAAATCAAAGCTCTATTTATTACACATGGTCATGAAGATCATATTGGAGCTATCCCATTTTTACTTCAAATGGTTAATATTCCAATAATATATGCACCAAATCACGCAGTTGGATTAATTAGAAAAAAATTAGAAGATAGAAATATACAATATAAAAATTTAATTGTTTATAATGAAAGTACTATTGTAAGATTTAAAAAAATTAAAGTTGAATTTTTTAGAAACACTCACTCTATTCCAGATTCACATGGTATATGTATTACTACACCAGATGGAATAATTGTTACTACAGGAGATTTCAAATTCGACTTAACACCTATTGGTCCATGTTCTAATATTCAAAAGATGGCTGAAATAGGATCACGTGGTGTAACATTATTAATGAGTGATAGTACTAATGCTTTAAATGAAGGAACTAGTAAAAGTGAATCAAAAGTTGATGATGCTTTAAGTGAAATATTTAGAAAAGAAACTGGAAGAATTATTATTGCAACTTTTGCATCAAATGTATATAGATTAAAGCATATAGTAGATAATTGTAGAAGAAACGGGAGAAAAATTGCTATCTTTGGTAGAAGTATGGAAAATAATATCGATATTTCTGTTAAAGGTGGCTATATAACAAATAAAGGTATTTTTGTAACACCAGAAGAAGCAAATAGATTACCTAATGATCAAGTATGTTTACTTTGTACTGGATCACAAGGTGAACCTTTAGCTGCTATGTCAAGAATTGCTGATGGTGTACATAAACAAATAAAATTACAACCTGATGATATAGTTATATTTTCGTCATCTGCTATTCCAGGTAATGGAGCAAGTATAGCTAGAACTATTAATAAACTATATTTAAAAGGAGTTAAAGTTTATACACATACTTCTTTAAATGATATACATGCATCAGGTCATGGTAATGAAGAAGAATTAAAATGGATGTTAAGAATAATTAATCCTAAATATTTCGCACCTTTTCATGGTGAATATAGAATGTTAAAAAAACATACAGATATTGCTGTTATGTGTGATGTACCTAGAGAAAATACATTTGTATTATCAAATGGTGAAGTTTTATCAATCAAAAAAGGTATTGTAAAAAAAGATGGATTTATACAAGCTGATGATGTTTATGTTGATGGTAATCGTATTGGAGATATATCTAATACCGTTATTAAAGACAGAAAACTAATGGCTAGTGATGGAATTATAATTGTTATTGCTAACATTGATACAAAACAAAAAAAATTACTTGGAAATCCAAATATAACTACAAGGGGTTTTGTTTTAGTAAATGAAAATGAAGCACTACTTAAAGATTTAGAAAATGTATCAAAAGAAGCTATTAATAAATTAATGACAAATAATATTAATTTTAGTGATATTAAATCAGAAATAATAAATGAACTATCTAATTTTACATATCAAAAAACAGGAAGAAAACCAATTATTCTACCTGTTATAATGGATATTAAGAGATAATCTTAATATCTTTTTTTATTCATTCATTTGTTTATATATATCTTTAGATACTTGAGCAAGAATTTCATCAACTGGTAAATTTTCTGCTTCCTTATCAATATTAATACTTACCTTAGCTATTTGTTTAGGTCTATTCTTTAATATTAATAAATTATCCAATACTAATTCTCTAGCATCCTCATCTTTAACTACTAATTCAACTAGAGCTTCTAAAGTTATTTCATCATCTTCTTCAAATATCTTTTTCCATATATTATATTCTTCCATATTCCTCCTATCCGTCTTCTTTTCACATTAAAAATATCATATATTTTTTTTATAAGCAAATGACATATTTTGTATATTTGTATAATTTTTAATACCAATTTAATAAATTTGTTTATTTCAAAAAAAGAATATATTTTATATATTCTTTAATATCTTATCATTAGCTTTTTTTAATCTTTTTTGTTTTTGTTCAAATTTAAATTTTTCTATCATACAAGCTAACATTTCATCTTCCTTTTTAATACTTAATATATCTTCTTTACTATTAACATCTATATAATCATTTCTAAATGAACTATAACAAGATGAACATGGTTCTAATGTGGATGCTTCAAGTGCAAATAATAAATAACTATCTTCAAAAACTAAATCTTTTTCTAAAAGAATAATTTTTTTATCTTCATTTTTTTTAATACTTTTTATTATACTAGAATTAATCCATTTAGTATCTTCTACCATTTTGTTTTCAGAAATAGAATAAACTCCTAATATACGTTTATTAGCTCCTTTATCACGATATGTAAATAATATTCTATCATCTGTTAAAAATTCAAAATGAGAAAGCTTAGTTTCAAATACTTGTCTCATTATAGAATGTTGTAATCGATATCTTATAAGTTGAAAATCATCCCAACTATAGCTTCTAAAGACTAATAATTCATTATCATTAACTTGTTCTATTCCAATAATATGATTAAATGTATAAATTTCATCATTATCTTTATCAATTAATCTATATGAAGGATAACCTTTTTCATTTATTTGATTTACTTTCCATCTTTTCTCATCAACATTAACATCATATAATCTACTCATAAAACCCTCCTATAATTAAATTATAACATATTTTTTAAAAAAAAGACTTACATTAAGTCTTTTAAATATTTAGCAGTTCTAAGCATTTGTGCTGTATAACCATATTCATTATCATACCAAGATACAACTTGAACTTGAAATACATGTTCAGATATTTGATTTACCATTGTTTGAGTAGCATCAAATACTGAACCTGCTGTTGTACCGATTATATCTGTTGATACGATAGGTTCATCATTATATGCGAATGTATCTGATGAATTATTTTTCATAAATTCATTTATTTTTTCTACAGTAATATCAACACCTTTAACTACTGCAATTAAAATAGTTGTTGATCCAGTTGGTACTGGTACTCTTTGAGCACTTCCAATTAATTTTCCATTTAATTCTGGAATAACAAGTCCTATTGCTTTAGCAGCCCCAGTACTGTTTGGAACTATGTTACAAGCTCCTGCTCTTGCTCTTCTTAAATCACCTTTTTTATGTGGACCATCTAAAATCATTTGATCTCCAGTATAAGCATGTACAGTTGTCATAATTCCACTTATAATTGGTGAGAATTTATTTAAATTATAAGCCATAGGTGCTAGACAATTTGTTGTACAAGATGCTGCACTTATAATTACATCATCTTTATCTAAAATATTTTCATTTACTCCATATACGACAGTTTTTACATCATCACCTGCTGGTGCAGAGATAATTACTTTTTTAGCTCCTGCTTCTATATGAGCCATTGCTTTATCTTTTTTAGTAAAGAAACCTGTGCATTCAAATACTACATCTACTCCTAATTGTCCCCAAGGTAAATTAATTGGTTCTGGTTCCTTATATATTTTTATTTCTTTTCCATCTACTATAATTGAATCTTCAGTTGCTTCAATAGAATGTCCTTCATATCTTTTTTGAACTGAATCATATTTAAGTAAATGAGCTAACATATCTGGACTAGTTAAATCATTAATAGCAACTATTTCAAAATCACTATTTCCAAACATTTGACGAAATGCTATACGACCTATTCTTCCAAATCCATTTATTGCTACTTTTATCATTATAACTCTCCTTTTTCAAAATCGCTTCCACCAATAAATTCTCTAATAACTGAATCTCTTGGTACACCTTCACTAGGGATAGGCATGAAATTTCTAAGTAAATTTATTAATCTTATTGCTTCTGGATAATCAAAATCACTTTCTGGAACATTAAATAGTAATGGTTCTGCATATACTTTTAATACTCCTATTTCATATACAAAAGCTGAGTTTAATACGTAATCACAATTATCTTGATAAGGGAATACGTATTTTTCTTCCCCTTCTCTTATTTCTTTCCACATACGTAATGTTTCAGATGCTGTTCTTCCTCTATATGTATTATCTCTAACTATTCTTCTTAACTTTCTTGTATCACTTGTATGTATACGATTATGATCATCAATATTTAATTGTGTTAATGCATTAATATATATTTTAAATTTATTTCTTCTATCAATTGACATAGTAAGATCATCATTTAAAGCATGTAATCCCTCTATAACTACTATGTCTCCATCATTTAATTGTAAGTACTTACCTTTATATTCTCTTTTACCTAAAACAAAATTATATTCAGGTAGTTCTACTTTTTCACCTTCAAATAATTTAGTTAAATGTTTATTAAGTAAGGTAATATCTATTGCTCTTAATGATTCAAAATCATATTCTCCATTTGGTAATTTTGGAGTTTTATCTCTATCCACAAAATAATCATCTAATGATATCCTGTGAGGTCTAATTCCTTTACTTCCTAAGTATATTTCTAATTTTTTAGC
>OMSK01000060.1 GCA_900313725.1 uncultured Bacillota bacterium
AGCGGTTGCTTCATCAACATATTGTTGAGGAGTTATACCTTTTTCTTTTGCCTTGTTTTCTATTTTTTCTCCATGTTCATCAGTTCCCGTTTGAAGATAAACATCATAACCTTCTAATCTTTTGTTTCTAGCAATAGCATCTGCTAGTACAATCTCATATGTATTACCAATATGAGGTTTTCCTGAAGCATATGCAATAGCTGTACTTATATAATATTTTTCCATATTATCCCTCCTAATAATCACTTTCTCTTATTTTAAATTTATCATCTTCATTATCTACAGTTAAATATTTAATAAATAATCCTTGTATTATCGCGTCACCTTTTTTTACAATGTAATCTTTATCTCCTTCGTTTTGAAGTTTTACAAATATATGACCTTCATTATCTTTATTATTGTAATAATCTTTATCAATCACACCTATTTGATTACACATTCGTACATTATACTTAAAACCTTGACTGCTTCTATCTACAAGAAGCAAAACTTCATCATCATTCATATTTGCTTTAACACCTGTAGGAATTTTAATAATTTCTGTTGGTTTTAGTATAAAATCTTCTAATGAATATATATCATATCCCGCAGCAAATTTAGTGTCTCTTCTAGGTAAATTATATGTTTCATATAATTCTCTATCATCAGAAATATCTTTACTAAATTGTTCAAAACTAATCTTTTCAAAACATCTCATATAAACCTCCAAAAAAAAATTACTCCCAACTAAGGGCGTAATTACGCGATACCACCTTATTCACAAAGTAAAACTTTGCCTCAAACATTTAACGCATGTATACGTCTTAATTTACATATCAATTAAGCAGTTCAAGAGCCATTCGAAATGCATCCTTTATCTAGTTTCCACCATCCTAGACTCTCTTTAAAATTCAAACATTTTTCTCTCCATCAAAACTTTATACGATGATTTTAACACACTTTTTCTTATTCTTCAAGATATTTATTTAAAAAAATAGTATTTACATTTATTATTTGTTCTTTTTCTTTAGTTATATTATCTGTTACTAGTATAAGTGATCCTTTTATATCACCATTTACTAAAATAGGTTTTATTATATATTTACCATTTATTTTTTCTATTATATTTTCAAAAATATTGTTATCCCTATTTCTTATTATACTTATTAATTTATCATCTATATTTTTATGAAGTAATTCTTTTTTATTATGGCCAGATACCGCTATTATTTGTTCGCTATCTGTAATTATTATTATATCTTTAGTAATTGAATATATTGAGTCTGTTACTAATTGTGCTATATTTTCAATATTTTTTAAATCTGAATATTTATGAAGAATTATTTTTTCTTCATTTAAATATATTTCAATATTATCACCATTATTTATTCTTAAATTTTTTCTTATTTCTTTTGGAATAACAATTCTTCCTAAATCATCAATTCTTCTTATTATTCCAGTAGTTTTCATATTTTACCTCACTTTCTTTTATAGTTTGGTAATATATTTTTAATATATACATATTTTAATGTAAAGAAGTGTACAATTTAATTGTTTTAGCTTTTACTTATTGACTATAAAAAAGTGATTAGATAAAATTAAATTAGAAAATAGTAGAAAGGAGTTTGGTTATGATAAGATTAGACAATAGTATGAGATCATTTCATTTAGAAAAAGCTCCAAGGCCTGTTGGGAGACCTAAAAATAGAAAATCTTTCAAACTATGTAAAGATTTAAAATCATTTAAAATATATAAAGGTGTATAGTGTAAAATTGTGTCAAGTATATTGTTTTTAACAATTATCTTATTGACTAGGAAAATATACTAATATAAAATTAGATTAGAAGAGATAATTAGGAAGGAAGTTGATTGTATGTTTAAATTAGATAATAGTATGAGATCATTTCACTTAGAAAGAGCTAAAAAACCAGTAGGAAGGCCTTATGAAAGAAGATCTTTCAGATTAAATAAAGAAATGAAAAACTTTAAATTATATTATGAAGTATAATAAAAAAGCCTAACGGCTTTTTCTTTTTGTATTAAAATTAATTTTATTTATTATATCAATAATCATTTGTTCTTGATTAAAATTACTATAAATTTCTATTGCATTTTTTGATACGTTAATATTATAACCTTTAGTGTATCCATCTAGAAACTCATCTGATTTATCATCTTCTATTATTTCTTTTTGAATTCTAATATATTCATTAAAATTTAATTCTTTAATTAAATAATGACCTACAAATTGTTTAACATGATTAACATCCATAGTAAATTCCATAGTTAATATATTATTTTCTATAAATACTGCAACCTCATTACATATTTTATTATACATTTCGTCATATTCTATGATATCATGACTAATATAATCAAATACATTACCTACAATAATATCATTTACATCCATAATTATTCTCCTTTAATACAATTTTTTATTTCTTTCATTAAATCAATTAAATAATATATAAAATGTTTGTCTAATTTAATAGTGTCTAAAGTAATAGTAATCATACCAAGCTTCATACTAAATCTAAACATTCTTGATAATGAACTAACATTCATAAATAATTGTTGTCCATTAATATTATTTGTTAATTCTTTTGGTAATGTTATTTCTACAAAATTCTTGGTTTGTCTTACTCGTGTTATATTTAAATCACTTGCTAATTTTTCGAATAATTCTTCATGCATATATATTAACATATTTTCATCTACAACACCAAATCTATCTTCTATCTCAGATTTTACCTTATTTAACTGTTCAATAGAATCAATACTATTAATTTTTTTATGAATTTCAATTTTAATATCTTCTTCATCTGTATAGTTATCATTTATACTTGTTTCTATATTAATTAAAGGTTGATTTGAAGTATCTTCTTTTGTTTCTATTTTATTTCCTTTTAATCTTTCAACTTCCTCATTAAGCATAGTTAAATATAATTCAATACCGACAGTATCTATAAATCCTGCTTGTTCACTTCCAAGTATATCTCCAGCTCCTCTTATAGATAAATCACGCATTGCTATACTAAATCCACTACCTAATTCAGTAAACTCTCTAATTACATTTAATCTTTTATTAGCAATATCAGATAATATTTTTCCATGCTTATACATTAGATAACAATAAGCTATTTTATTACTTCTACCGACTCTTCCTCTAATTTGATATAGTTGTGATAAACCAAATCTATCGGCATCTAATATTATTAATGTATTAACATTCGGAATATCAATACCTGTTTCTATAATTGTTGTACAAAGAAGTATATCTGCTTCTTTATTTATAAATTTAAACATTATATCTTCTATTTCATTTTTAGTCATACGACCATGAACATATAATATTTTTGCCTCAGGTATTAAATAATTTAATTGTTGAGCTTTTAATTCTATATCTTCTACTCTATTATAAAGAATAAATGCCTGTCCACCTCTTGACATTTCTTTATATACAGCATCTTTAATAATAGTATCATTTTCTTCTAACACATATGTTTGAACAGGATATCTATCACTTGGTGGTGTTTCTATTAAAGATAAACTTCTGATACCTGCCATAGACATTTGAAGTGTTCTAGGTATTGGAGTTGCGGATAAAGTTAATACATCTATGTTATTTTTATATTCTTTTATTTTTTCTTTATGTTTTACTCCAAATCTTTGTTCTTCATCAATTACTAAAAGACCCAAATCTTTAAATTCAATATCTTTACTTAATATTCTGTGAGTTCCTATTAAAATGTCAATTTTTCCCTCTTTTAAATCAGATATTATTTTTTTTGCTTTTGTTGATGAAACAAATCTATTTAAAACTTCAATTCTGACTGGAAAATTACTAAATCTATCTAATGCATTTTCATAATGTTGATTAGATAATATAGTTGTTGGGCATAACATTGCGACTTGTTTATTAGACAAGATTGCTTTAAACATTGCACGAAAAGCTACTTCAGTTTTTCCATAACCTACATCACCACATAATAATCTGTCCATAGGATGTGGTGATTCCATATCGTGTTTTATTTCATCTATTACTTTTATTTGATCAGCAGTTTCTTTATATTCGAAGTTACTATCAAATATAGCTTGCTCCTCACTATCTTTTTCAAAAGCAAATCCTATACTTGCTTCTCTTTTAGCATATAATTCTAATAATGAAGATGCTATATCTTCTATTTTTTTTCTAACTCTTTGTTTTGTTTTAGCCCATTCTGTTCCACCTAATTTGTTGATTTTTGGAACAATCCCATCATTTGATGAGTATTTGGAAATCATATCAATTTTTTCAACTGGAATATATAGTTTATCTCCACCTTTATATTCAATCATTAAAAAATCTTTTTTTAATCCATTTTGAGTTAATGTTGATAATCCTAAATATTTTCCAATACCATGTACATTATGAACAACATAATCACCGACATTTAATTTAGTAACATTTTTTATTTTTGTTCCAAATTTAAAATTGGTTTTATATGATACTATTTTATCTCTTCTATTAAATAATAAGTCTTCACCAATAACCACATAATTATTATAAATAAAACCATTTTTTATTTTTTTAATTATTAAGTTTATTTTATTTTCATATATTTCATTTTCATTAGTTACCACTATGTGACTATTTTCTAAATGATCTACTAACTTATTTAAAGAATATCTATTATTAAAACATATAATAACTGTATTATCTTTAATATATTTATTTAATCTTTTATTTATTTCATTTATATTAGATGAAAATGGTTCTATAGAACTAGTTTTTACTACATCTTTTCCATTATCAAAATTATTAAGAGTGATTGATTTTGTTATTTTAATGTCTTCTAACTTATGCATATATTCTGTATTAGATGGTAATTCTTTTGATTTATTATATTCATCTATTTCTTCAAGTAAATTAGTATAACTAATATCTATTTCATTCTTATTATCAAATATAACATACTTATCATCCAAATAATCAGCTAAACTATATACATTTGTATATTTTTTTAAAAACTTTTGCTTTCTTTCTACATCAAGATTTTGTTCTAATATAAATTCACTATTTGGATTAATAGTTATTTCATTTGTATCTTTAATTGTTCTTTGTGAATCAATATCAAAATATCTAATGGAATCAATAGTATCTCCCCAAAACTCTATTCTTATTGGATATTCACTATTAATTGGAAATATATCAATAACATATCCCCTTATTGCCATTTCACCTGTATTAGTTACAATTGTTTCTCTTTTATAACCTATATTGTATAATTGTTCTGTTAAATTTTTTATATTATAATCTTCATTAGTTTTTAAATTTATAAATGATTTATCAAATATAGATTTAGATGGTAAAAACCTTAAATATCCCATTAAGTTTGTTATTATTATTTTATTATTATTTAAATTTGTTAAAGTTTCAATTCTAGTCATTTCTAAATCTGGTGAAATAGCAATAGCTTCACTAGTTAGAAAATCATCCATAGGAAACAATAATACTTCATCTGTATAACAAGATATTGCTTGATATATTTGGTTTGCTTGATATAAAGAACTTGTTACATATAAAATATTTGTATTTTTTTTCTTAAATAAATTATATGTATAAAGAGCTTTTAGTTCATCATTTAAACCAGATATACTTTTATCTGTATCAAACATTGTATCAAATATAGACATTTTACCACCTCCAAAAAATGATACTTGGTATCATTATAATTTGTTCATTGGCAATATTATAGCATAAATATATAAAAAAAGAGTAAATTTTTGTAGTTTACTCTTCAATATTTGTATCACATTTTTCATCTATTTCTAATGGCTTATCTAAAATTACTTCTACATATGCATCATAACTAAACGCTAAATCTATTTTGTCACTTTTTGTTTCTACTTTATTTGTTCCTTTGGCATTTTTCTTTTTAGCAGTTACTGCCACATATACATGATCTACACCATTTTCAATATAACTAAAACCTTCATATTCTTCATAACCATCTTTAAATATAATTTCAATTGGTTCTGGAGTACATCCATCACCTGTATATTTTATTTTGGCACTATCCATATAAAATCTATATACTCTTTTATTTGAATTTATTTTTATTGTTTCACCAAAAATTCTGATTTCTTTTATTATTGGTTTTGTATATACTTTTTTAGTTACAAAATATGTAAGTATAATTCCTACTATAAATAATATCATTATTATTATAATTTTAATTATTTTCTTTTTCATAATAATCTCCTCTCACAATCAATTATTATAAATTAAAATATTAATTTTTCAAGTTTATATATTTGGGTGAAATAAATTTTGAAAACTACTTCCATAGCTAAAGTTGTCTCCAACAATTCTATATCCATCTGAATAATATAAATTATCTGGTGATATTTTTCCACCATTCATAAAACTATTAAACTCATCTGGTAATAAAGCATATAATCCCATACTATTAATTACTTTATCATTCTTTTTTAATTTAATAGGATTTGTAATATCAAATAATATTCTTTTATTATTATTAGTATTATTTTCTAGTATCACAAAAGCATGAGGATAATCTTTAGAATCAATAATAATACTACTTTCAACAAAATATGATTTATAATTTAATATACCTGCATTTTCAAGTATAGTAAATAATTGATGAGCAATAGAAGCCTTTTCAACACATGCCCCTACATTTTTACCCTCCATACTTGATAATAAAACATCTCCTTTTAAATATTCATTCATCCTATTTTTCATATCACTAGTACTTCCTAAAAAAGATTGTATTGCTTTATATATATCAATACATATTACAGATAATTCATTTTTAAAATTATCTGATTCAGTTTTTCTTATTTCTTCAAAAATATCTATAATCTTAAAAATTGATTCTTTATCAATTATTAGATTAGCATTAAAAGCATCATTTAACGATACTTTTGAATTAGATGATATTATTCCTTCTTTTACTGTTGGTTTGATATTCATAACATCATATAATACATTTTTTTGATTAGCTTCCTTTAAACATGATTCATATATTTCTTTTAAATTCATATATTTTCACCTAATATAATTATATCATATTAGATATTAAAAAAATACTAATTATTATCAGTATTTTTATATCCATTATATCTACTCATTAAAGTATCAAAATCATATTTAATAAAATCTTCTACTATAGAAGGTACTAATTCATATATTTTTTCTAACTTTTCTTGATCTTCTTTTGGTATTTTACCTAAAACATAATCTTTTGTATCCATATATTTATTATTAGAAATTCCTATTTTTAGTCTTTTATATTTGTCGGTACCTAAATGTCTTTCTATGTCTTTTAGACCATTATGTCCTCCACTACTTCCTTTTTGTTTTAATTTAAAGTTACCTACTTCTTGATCTAAATCATCACTAATAATTAATATATCATCTATTTCAATTTTGAAAAAATCAACATATTTTCTTACTACTTCTCCAGATAAATTCATATATTTAGCTGGTTTTAATAAAATCACTTGTTCATTATTAATTATAGTTTTTGTGTAATAACCATCAAATTTATTTTTATCCACATCAATGCCATATTTATTAAGAACATGATCTAGTGCATTAAATCCAATATTGTGTCTAGTATTATCATATTCTTTTCCAATATTTCCCAAACCAACTATTAATTTCACTTTTGATCACCTCTATGATATTCATTGTAAACCTCATTCTTGTTTACATTTCGTTCTTTAGCAACTAATTTAATGGCATCCATGGTTTTATAACCCTCTTTTATATACAAGTTTACATGTTCGATAACTGTCAAGTTATCGTATGTTTTAGCATCATGATTACCATCAACCACTATAACTAATTCTCCTTTTACATCATCTAGTTCTTTTATTACCTCTTCAATAGTTCCTCTATATACTTCTTCAAATTTTTTTGATATTTCCCGGGAAATACTTATTTGTCTATTTCCCAAAACATTTTTTATATTTTCCAAAGTTTTTATTATACGATGAGGAGCTTCATAAAAAATTAATGTTGAAGATAAATCTTTTAATTCCTCAAGTTCTTTTTTTTGTTTTGAATCTTTACTATTTAAAAAACCATAAAAAGTAAAAGGACTAGGATTAATTCCTGATACTGTTAATGCAGGTATAAGTGCAGTTGGACCTGGTAA
>OMSK01000048.1 GCA_900313725.1 uncultured Bacillota bacterium
ATTTAACTACTGGTGTAGTACATGCTTTTTCATAAGCTTCTTTGCTTACTACATTTCCTCTATTATCATAATATTTTCCATTTACTATCTTACAATAGTATTTAATTGATGGAATACAAGCTTTTTCATAAGTTGCTTTGCTTACAACTTTTCCATTATTATCATAATATTTTCCGTTTACAATTTTACAATAATATGTTTTAGTTGTACATGATTTTTCATATGCAGTTTTACCTACAATAACACCATTTTTATCATAATATTTTCCATTTACATATTTACAATAATATTTCTTTGGAGTTGGTGTTGTTGGTACAGTTTTATAAACTTTACCTACATATCCTTCTTTTTCACATATTGTTTTTGAACAATAATCATAACATCCCATGTAAGTTAATAAGTAGTTTTCTTCTTTACCACATTTTAAATTAACTTTCATAACAAATTCATTGTCTTTTTTAGTTATTTGTACATAAGATGCATCTAAATCACATTGTTTACCATTTTTATCTTTAAAAGGTAAAACAATTTTTTTAGCAAGCATTTCTCTTAAAGTTATTTTAGTTGTATCACCAACTTTTTGTGGTAATCTTTCAGTTGTATAATAACTTTGTGCTGCATCTTTCATTGACATAATATTTTCATTGAAAATACGGTCATATAATATTGATAAATCTGCGTTGTTAGTTATAATAGTTTGTGTTTGATCATTCTTTGATGATTTTGTTGCTTTTTTCATATCTTTCTTAGTTGGGAAAATCCATAATAAGATAAATACTAATAAAGCTAAGAATAAGAATTGTAAAATAACATTTCTTAAACTAAAATTATTTCTTGATTCGGTATACATAATATCCCCCCTTAAAAATTTACACGTTCATTATCGTACCACAGAAGCCCTCTTCTGTCAAGAAAATCTATATATAACTACGAAAAAAACTAAAAACCCTATTTTTGTTATAAAATAAGTGCTTTTTTCACTAGATTGCGTGTTATATTAGCATAAAAAAAACTATTTGTCAAATTTTAAACGAACAACTGTACTACCAGGATTGTTATAACAAATAGCATATTCTTTAACATATTTATTTTTTTTTAAAATATCTTGAGTAGTTTTACGTATAATACCCTCTCCAACACCATGAATTATTACAATTTTTTCATTATTTAAATTATGGTTTATTCTTACAAAATCTTCTATTGCAACTCTAGCACTATCTCTATCATATCCATGTAAATCTATAGATGGTAAATTTTGGATAAACATTGTTTCACTTAATTCCATATTATTCCTTATTATCTAGTTTTAGAAGTTTGATTATCTTGATTATAGGTTGCAGTTGCCATTTCATCTAATATAGTACGATATAGAATCTTTTTTTCAACTTTTTTTAATAAATTTTGTAATTTTTCTCTGTATATTGGGTCAACTAAATCTATAATTGGTTCAATAGCTTCTTTTATTTCTAAACTTGTAGGAACATAATCTGTTGATAATTTAACAATTGAATCACAATCACCATTTATTAATTTTTCTCTCATTTCATTATCATCTTCAAATAATTCATTTATTTTATTGTTTGTTTCATCAGAAAACATATAATCACTCCCAACTAATACAATTATATCAAAAAAAACTAGAATTACCTAGTTTTAATTATCTAATTCATGTATCTTATTATATAATTCATTCATATTATAGATATTTGTTATTTTTTCATCTTTAAAATCTAAATTAAAACAATTCATCGCTATTAATGTTGTTATTCCTGTTGTTTTAAAAGCAGATACAGTTCTTACTGAATCATCCATAAATACATCAATATTGTTTTCTTCACAGAATGTTTTTTTATCTTGAATATCAACATGCAATTCATCAAATGGTATTTCATATTTTTTAAACCAATCAAGAGTTATTCTACGTGCTTCATTTTCACCAGCACATTCTCTATCATTTCTTACAGTTATAAATATTATTTGATGTCCTTCTTCTTTTAACTTACCTAATATTTCTTTCACATTATATTTAGGTTCTATTTCTTTTAAAGCATCTAAATAATATGTTCTAAAAAAACTATTTACTTCATCAGGATTCCAACCATATACTTCAGAAAAGTTATTAGTATTATATTTTAATAATGGTTTATTTCCATGTTCTAAATTATATTTATATGCATATTTCATTAAAATAAAATGTGTATTAGTAATTGTATCATCAATATCTAACCCTATTCTCATAAATTCACCTCTTAAAAATATTATAACAAAAAAAACTAGGATTACCTAGTTTTCTAAATTAAAAAAGAAAAAGACTAGAATAATCTAGCCTTTAACTTTTAAGATACAAATTTATTAAAACATAAATCTATAAATTCTATATCTGATATTTTTTGTTCAAGATATTTATTAAATGCTTTTTTATTAATACCATCTTTAACTATATCTTTATAATTTGGAAAATTATTTTCAACATTTTCTCTTTTAACTACATATGTTTTACCACTAAAATTATATCTAACATATTTAACATTATCAATTAATGCGAATATAGAAACAGAATTATAAACTATACTTTTTTCTAAATAATAATTTTCATTTATATACCAATCTGTTATATGATAATCAATTGTTAAACCTAAATTTTCTGGATCAATTTCAAATACATAACCATATTCAGATAGTGGTAATGAATTAATTAAATTTCCATCATTACTATTATTACCTACATACTTATTTTTATATTTGATAATATTATCAATTCCTGATTTATCTCTATTAAATGGTACAACAGGAACAGTATCTATAGTATATTTATTATTAGTATCAACAATAACATATTCATTTTGTGTATTACTATTTACTCTATACACAGTATAAAATGGATTATCACATTCATACACATAACCATTACCTGTTTTTATAGTACAAAATCTAGGTAATTGTTTTAATGAAATAACACTTATATAATCAATAATAAATAAAAATACTAAAGAACATATAAAATATGTAATACAAATTATTAATCTTTTTGAATATGAATATTTTTTTGTTAATTTACTAATTCCTATTAATGATATTATTGTTCCTATAACAGAAAATATACTTCCCCATGAACTTTCTGATTTAAACATGGTCATTGCAGTAAAAGCTATAAGAATACCTAAAACTAATAATACTATTCCTAAATTATTTCTAATTAAATTAATTTTTTTTGTAGAATAATCAATAGTATTAATAATATTTTCCTCAAATTTTCCTTGATAATCTTCTTTCTTTAATCTTTCACCACTTAATAGTTCATTAATAGTAATATCTAATTCATCACAAAGAGGTTTGAACAAAGATAAATCTGGCATATTTCTACCATTTTCCCAGTTACCTATTGATTTATCTGTTACTCCTAACCTTTCTGCTAATTCTGATTGTGTCATTTTTTTATCTTTACGACATAAAGCAATAAACTTTCCAATTTTTTCTTGATTCATATTATTTCTCCCTTCACACTAAAATCATATATCTTTTACAAAAATTTTAACAGGAAATGATTCTAGGGTTAATATAATCAATAAATAAGAAATTTGTTTTCCACTAATATTTTATCACAAAAAAAGGAATTTTCATTCCAAGTATTTATCATTATGGAATAGCAACTAAAGATATATTCTTATTATTATCTACCTTTACTGTAACTATATCTTCTTTATCTACAGAACCATCAATTATACTTACATATTTAAATGTAATTGTTGTTTTTCCTTTTTTTAATCCTTTAAATATATAATTAATATATACTGGTCCACCAGATAAATTTTTATCTTTCTTAGATGTAATATTTTTAGTTTTAACTAATTTTACAATAGATTCATCTTCAATTTTATATTCCCATTTATATGGAACTCCTCCATTTGTTTTATAAGTTAGTTCTAATTCTTTAGATCCAGATACATTTGGAATTATAAATTTTATAGCAATAAATATAATAGCAACAATTATTATTCCAATACCTAATATTACCTTCTTATTCATTTTTACCTCCATATATATGTAAATCTTTTAAATTATATTTTGTTTTCTCTTTTTAATTTTTTTATGTAGTTTCTTTGTGTTTCAATAAAATTATCTTTATTATTTAATAATTCTCTTAATTCCTTTAAAAATTCTTCATATACTTTATCTTTAAAATAGAATTTAGCATATCCATTTTCTCCAAATTTTTTGGTTAAAACATCATGTGCTCTTAAGAATAATTCTTCATCAGAAGCATTAGGATTTAATTTTTTTCCATATGAATAAGTTCTTCTTAAACATGCTTCCACAGAATTATTTCTATCAGCTGAGGAAACTATTCTTCCATAAATACTTCTAGGATCATCTTTAGCAGATGCACGATGATCTTCTATTGCCTCTTTTATTATTTTTATTTCATCTTCAGTAAAAAACTTTCTTAAATTCTCGTCTTTAGACATTATATCCGCTGATATTATTTCATGTGTTTTTGAATCAATATGATGTCCAATATCATGATATGCTGCAACAGTATATACAATATTTGAATCAACATCTAAATCATTTTCATCAACTAATTCAAAACTTCTTTTAATAACATATTTAATATGCTCTATACCATGAGCTTTTTCATTTTTATCATATTCTGGGAAAATATTATTTTCAATATATTTTTGCAATTCACTATTTACCTTCATAATACACCTCAATATATAATATATTATATCACAAAAAGACTAGTTTTACCTAGTCTTTTATCATTCTTATAATTAATTCTTCTTTGCTTTAATTGCGGCTTGAATTGCAGTATAACTCGCAACACATATATGAATTAATTCTTATTTGTGAAAATATATAACTATATTTATA
>OMSK01000065.1 GCA_900313725.1 uncultured Bacillota bacterium
TATTTATAGTTTTATCATCAAATATTTCAATTTTATCTATTAAATTAACAATTAATTCTCTAGATGGATTATTCATAGTTAAGAAATCATTTATATATTTATCAATTTGTTTATTTTGTTTATCATTAATTTCATTATTACTATTTTGTAATAAATCTTGATATTCTTTTTCTTTTATATTTAGTGATAAATCTAGTTTTTGTTTTATCCTTTCAAATTGTTCTACTGTTATATTTTTATTTAGTTTATCTAAATATATTTCATCTAATTGTTCATTTATTCTTTTTATTTCATTTTTTAAGAGAGTTAATTCTTTTATATTTGATTTATTATTTTTTAATTCATCTTTAACTTGTTTCTTTATGTTTTCTTTATTAATATAATTACTACATTTTTCTTTTAAAGAATTAATTATTACTTCTTCTAATTTATCATAATTATTTGAATGAGTTGTACATAGATGTTGTTTCATATAAGTCCTATAATAATTACACATAGTATATCTTCTATTATCTTTTTTTCTTCTAGATGTTATTGATATTCGATGTCCACAATCTCCACAATATAATAATCCATCTAATAAATTACTTTCTTTCTTTTCATTTCTTCCAACATTCTTAGGTATTCTTTTTTGTACTTCATTGAATGTTTCTGTATCTATAATAGGTTCATGCATATTTTCTACTATTATATAGTCTTTAGTATTATTTTTAATTATTTTTTTTACTTTATAATTTACTTTAACCCGTTTATTTTGCACTAAATCACCTATATACATTCTATTAGTTAAAATATCTTTAATAGTTTTAGCATGCCACAATCCATAATTTAAATTATAATGACTTTTCCATTCAAATGAATAATACTGTGCTGGAGTTTTAACTTTTTCATTTGTAAGAAGCTGTGCTATTTTAAAATTAGATAATCCCTCTAATGATAATTTAAATATTCTTCTTACTACTTTAGCTTGTTCTTCATTTATTACTAAATGATTTTTATCATCTGGATCCTTATCATATCCAAATGGAGTTCTACCACCTACAAATTTTCCTTCTTTCATTTTTGCTCTTAAACTTGATTTTATTTTTTTAGATATATCTTTAGCATAAAAGTCATTCATTACTGCTTTAAATGGTGCAATATCATTATTAGTAGAATCTAAATATGTATCAATATTATCAGTTACAGCAATATATCTTATATTATGTTCTGGAAAATATTTTTCTACTAGCTCGCCTGTACCAATATAATCTCTTCCAAGTCTAGACATATCTTTAGTAATTACCATATTAATTTTTTTATGTTCAATATCATCAATCATTCTTTTAAATTCTGGTCTATCAAAAGTTGTACCTGAATATCCATCATCAATGTAAGTATCATAAATTCTTAAATTATTTTCTTTAACATATTGTAATAATAAACTTCTTTGATTAGTAATACTTTCACTTTCATATTCTTTATCATCATCTTCTCTTGATAATCTAATATATATACCAACATTATAATTTATACTTTTCTCTACATCATACATTATTTTTATCCTCCTTTTCTTGTAGAGATAAATAAGTATGTGTAGATGTTAACTCTTTATTAGACTTTTTACAACCATTTCTAACAAAAATATCTAATTCCTTTTTTAATGTTTTAATACATATATCATTTAAATTATTATTTGATTTATCATTATATATATAATTAATTTTATATTTATTCATAAGCTTTAGTCCCCTTACTAAAACTTATTTTTTTATATTTAAAATATTCTATTATCACTCCTCCTATTTTTAATATAATAAAAAAGCCTTTCGGCTTTATTTAATTTTTCCATTTTTCATGGACAAATCCAAATTATAATCATCAACTTTTCCGACAATTGTTATTGAATCACCAACTTTATAATTGCTTATCTTACTTATATCACTCTTTGCAATATAACATTGAATATAATCAAATATTCCATCATCACCAGATAAAGATATATATTCATCATTCAATATATCTTTATCTATTGAATCAATTTTTCCAGTTACTTCAACAATTTTACCTTTATATTTATTATCTGCACTAATAGCATTTTCTTTATATTCTTTTATTAATTCTCCACTTGTTAGTACATAATCAGGTTCTTTAGCACTTGAATTATCAACTGAATCTGAATAATCATAATCGTCACTATCACCATAAATATCATCTATATTAGCTCTATATATTACAAAACCTACAATCAATACAATCGCTACAACAACACCAGCAAAAACCCTTAATATGCTAAATTCACTTGAATTCTTATTTACTGTTTGAACTACATTTGCATTTAAACTCTTACCACAATTTGGGCAAAATTTTTGTTGGTCATCTAACTTACTTCCACAATTATCACAAAACTTCATACATTACATCTTCCTTCCTACGCAATATTCTCATTTTAATTATATCATAATTGTTCGTATTTGTCAGTATATAAAATTATAAATTGTTATTTAATGGGAAAATTAAAATGGTGAGGTACTAATGAATCATAAAAAAATAAAAGATATACGTGAAGATAATGATATCTATCAAAAAGAAATATCTTCAGCGTTAGGTATTAGTCAACAAACTTATTCAATGTGGGAAAATGGTACAAAAATTATTCCATTAAAACATTTAAATAGTTTGTGTAATTTTTATAATATTAGTATGGATTATGCATTAGATCTCTCAAATACTAATTCTAATATTATAATTAAAAAAATTAATATTTTAAATAAAAAAGAAATTGGTAGTAGAATTAAAAAAATTAGAAATGAAAATAATTTAACAACACGAGATTTAGCAAATGAACTTAATACTACTCCTTCAACTATATCTGCATATGAAAATGGAAAAACACTAATACTAACAGCATTTGCTTATCAAATATGTAAAAAATATAATGTATCATTAGACTGGTTATGTGGTAGAAATAAATAGTATGAAATGAAATCATACTATTTTTCTATTTTTAATTCATCAAAATTTTTTATTACATAACTTTTAATTAAATCGTTAACGACTTCTTGTTTAGTATCTTTGTTTATCTTAATAATTTTCTTAAATGCATTATTTAAATTTTCATCAACACGCACCTTAAAATATACATATTTTGTACCATCTTCTTTCATTACATCAGCTCCTTTCTTTTATGATTTTGGCCACAAAATTAGAATTCATTTTTATCAGGATAATATGGATGACAACAACTCACCAGTGGCGAGTTTTACTATATATTACAACAAATAAGTAAAATAAAAATGTCATATTTTTAATGTTTTGTATGACACTTTGGAGAACAAAAATATTATGTTTTGTTAACAAAAACACCTATTTTTGATAATTTGTCAGTCAGTTGTTATAACAAAATAGCCATATTCTCTGATGTAAATGGAACTTTTTTTATTACTTTTTGAAAAATATTCCTCCTTTCTAGGTACATAAAATGGTAACAAAAATAGGACGATTATCTCGCCCTACTATCTCATTCCATAGTCATTACCTACTATATCAATTTTATCACTTGACTTTTGTATTTGCAACATCAAATTTTATGAATTTTTAAACTCTAGTGAAACTCATTTAAAAATCATTTAAAAATCTTTTTAATAGCAAAAGAGAAATTTATCATTCTCTTCAAATATTATATTTTTATTTCATTTAATTGACTATTTTGTAAATATATACTTTATTTATTCTATCACTTTTCTAATTTAACTAATACTTCTCTAGGCTTAGAACCATTTTGTGGTCCAATTATGCCATTTTTTTCTAATAAATCAATAGTTTGTGCAGCTCTATTATATCCTAATCTAAATCTTCTTTGTAGTAATGATGCACTTGCTTTACCTTGCGTTACTACATATTCAACTATTTCATTATACAGCGGTTCTTCTTCAGTTATAACATCAACCATAGAAGTAGTCCTAATTTCATCATCCATTGTTAATGTTTGATCATAATGAGCTTTTTGCTGTTGAATACAATAATTAACTATATTTGATATATCGTCGTCTGAAACAAATGGAATTTTAACTTTAACAAGGTTATTACTAAAACTAGATTTATATAGCGCACTACCTTGTTCTGATAATTTTTCGGCACCTTCTTGATCTAAAATAGTAACTGAATCTCTTTTGCTTGTTACACTAAAACTAAGCCTAGCAGGAAAATTAGATTTCGAAATGGTTGAAATAGTTTGAGTTGATGGATGATTTGCTACTACTATTAAATATATATTAATATTCCATCCTTTTCTTAAAATACATTCAATATTTTCATTAATAATATTTGAACTATTCAAATTGGAATAATCGTCTAATATAATTACTATTGATGGCAAATGTTTAAGTAGGTCTGATTTTGGCCTAGTTTCATTTAATTTATCAATATATTTATTATAACCATCAACATTTTTAGTATTACTATCAGAAAGTAATTCATATCTTCTTTGAATTTCTACTCCAATCTTTTTTAATACTATTGAAAGTTTTCTTTCATCATTAATAACAGGTGTCATAAGATGTGGTATCCCATTATATTGTGAATATTCAATTTTTTTAGAATCAAAAATAATTAGTTTCAAATCAGATGGTTTTTTTGCTAGTAGCATTGAAATTAAAATTGAATTTATATAAGTACTTTTCCCAGACATAACAGTTCCACCTATTAATAAATTTGGCATATTACTCATTTTTTCAACTAATATCTTATCATTATTTTTTCCAATTGGAATAGTTATATCTTTTTGTTCTTTAATTCTTTCTATAAAAGGAATCAATTCTTTTGAATCATCACCTATTATATCCACATTAGGTAATATGTAATCTTTTTCTTCAACATATTCATTTTTTATATTTTCATCTGATATAGGTTGTTCATCAATCCTAATTAACTCATCTATACTTGTTACAACAGTTTTATTATCGTTTTCATATTCTCTTTCATAATCAACAATACTTTTAGTGTGGTTCTTTTTACCAAACATTTTAGTTAATATTCCCATAATAAATCTCCTAACTTAAATTTTTAATATAATTTTTTTATATTGGCAATGCACCAGATTTTGTTAGTATCAACATCAAAACATATACAATTAATAAGATAACTAAATATACAATAAAATATGCAATAGCACCAAATACTGGTGCTTCACCCTTACTATAAAATAACCCAACTATCTTTCTACAAATTAACATTAAAATAGTATATACTGGTACTACTTCCCACAAAATACTATTTGCAATAGGATTAGATAATATAGGCACATTTTCAATTGTTCTATAACACAGGTATGCTCTAACGATAAAGCTAATACTACTAACTATTATGTATAACATAATTAAACCTCCCTGAATGTTTAATTATAAATAAATTATATCATAAAATCATGATAGTTAGTAAATTTACGCACAAAAAAAAGAAAGAAATATTCTTTCAAATACTTGTTTATCTCTACATTGGTCTATCATAAGAACTCATACATGTGGTACTTCATGATAAAATTCCTTTTCAACACATTTATTTATAGTAGGTTCAATAATAGGTTGTTCCATACAACATGAA
>OMSK01000062.1 GCA_900313725.1 uncultured Bacillota bacterium
AAAAAATGAAAATATTAACAGTTAATGCAGGTAGTTCATCATTAAAATTTAATGTAATTGAATTACCAGAAGAAAAAGAATTAATAAGTGGATACTTCCAAAGAATAGGAATAGATGGAAGTTTCTATTATGTAAAAATTGATGGAGTTAAAACAGAACATCAAGTAGAATTAAAAAATCATATGGATGCAGTTGAATGTCTTAAAAAAGAATTATTTGATAATAATATAATTGCATCATTAGATGAAATTGAAGGTGTAGGACATAGATTAGTACATGGTGGAGATAAGTTTAAAACTAGTGTAAGAATTACAGAAGAAGTATTAAAAGAGTGTGAACAATTTACAGATTTAGCACCACTTCATAATCCACCAATGTTAGCATGTGTAAGAGCATTTATGGAAGCAATGCCAAATACTCCAATGGTAGCAGTATTTGATACAGCATTCCATCAAACAATGGATGAAGTACAATATATTTATCCAGTACCATATGAATGGTATACAGAATATGGAGTTAGAAAATATGGATTTCATGGTACAAGTCATAGATTCATAGCTAAAAAAGTAGCTGAAGTTACTGGAAGAGATGATTTAAAAATTATTTCATGCCACTTAGGTAGTGGAGCAAGTGTATGTGCTATTAATGCTGGTAAATCAGTAGATACATCAATGGGATTTTCTCCAATTGCTGGATTAATGATGGGTACACGTGCTGGTGATATTGATGAATCATTAATACCATATATCGTTAATAAAACAGGTAAAACTTATGATGAAGTATTTGATGACTTAAATAAAAGAAGTGGATTCTTAGGAGTAAGTGGAGTATCATCTGATTCAAGAGATATTGAAGATGGAGTTAAAGCTGGTAATGAAAGATGTATCCTAGCTACAAATATCTTTAATCAAAGAGTTGCTGATTATATAGCAATGTATAATAATGAATTAGGTGGAGCTGACATGATTGTATTTACTGCAGGACTTGGAGAAAACAGTAAAGATACTAGAATTGGTGTTGTAGAAAGAATAGCAAGTCTTGGTGTTAAAATTGATTTAGAAGAAAATGATATGAGAGGTAAATTAAAGAAAATATCTACAGAAGATTCTAAAATACCAGTATATGTTATACCAACTAATGAAGAATTAATGATAGCTTTAGATACTTATGAATTAGTAAAATAGAAAGAAGGATATTATGGGGAACAATATATATAGAAAAATTTATAACCTTATCAAGAAGTATGACAATATCGTTATAGCTAGACATATTGGTCCTGACCCTGATGCTTTAGGTAGTAGTATAGGTTTAAAGGAGATAATAAAAAATACTTTTCCAGAAAAAAATGTATATGTAGTTGGTAATCCAACAGCAAAATTTAAGTATTTAGGTAGCTTAGATAAAACACCAGAAAATACTAAAAATATGTTACTTATAGTTACAGATACACCAGATTGTGGAAGAATAGATAGTGCTATTTCAAAAGAATTTGCATATTCAATAAAAATAGATCATCACCCATTTATAGAAAAATTTTGTAATTTAGAATGGATAGATGATACAGCATCATCCGCATCTCAACTTATTATAGAATTAACTTATAATACAAAATTAAAAATGTGTAAAAGTGCAGCTGAAAAATTATTTATTGGATTAGTAGCGGATACAGATAGATTTTTATTCTCATATACAACTCCTAAAACATTTGATTTAGTATCCAAACTTATTGAAGATACAAAATTAGATTTTACTCCATTATATAAAAGTTTATATATGAGACCATTAAAAGAAATTAGATTTCATGGATATTTACAAGATAACTTATGTGTTACAAAACATGGATTTGCTTATATTAAAATAGATAATGAATTATTAGATAAGTATGGAGTAGATGCTGCTACTGCTGGAAATATGGTTAATGATTTTAATTATATTGAAGATATAGAAGCATGGGCAGTATTCTCATATGATAAAACTAATAATAATATAAGAGGTTCTATAAGATCAAGAGGACCAATTGTAAATGAGGTTGCATCTAAATATAATGGTGGAGGACATAAATTTGCAAGTGGAGTAAGACCAAAAGATTTTGAAGAAACAGATAAACTAATTGAAGAATTAGATTTAGTATGTAAAAAATATAAAGAGACTAGTGAAAGCTAGCCTCTTTTTTTATTGTAAATATATTAAAATAATTTAATTTAATCAATTAACTAAATTTGTAAGATATTTCTTACAAATTTGTCATTTTTACCTAGACATTTTTTAAAAATCTGTTTTTATTTTGGTTTATAATAAGTTAAAATTGTCATTTGACTTATATATTATTAAATTATATTATTGCTTCAAAAGGAGGATAATATGTCGTATTACAATCAGATAAAACAACAATTTCTTGATAATATAGCTTATCATGAAGTAAAGCAATATTCAAAGAATAAGAAGGATTTAGAAACTTATTACAATGTAGGAAAATTATTAATAAAGGCACAAGGAGGAGAAGAAAGAGCTAAGTATGGTAATCAATTAATAAAAGAATATTCTAAAAAATTAACAGAAGAATTGGGCAAAGGTTATGATATAACTAATTTAAAAAGAATGCGACAATTTTATATTGAATTTAGAAAAGGTGCCCCACTGGAGCACCAATTGACATGGTCCCATTATAAATTACTATTACCTATAAAAGATAAGAATAAGAGAAACTATTATATTAATCAATGTATAAAGAATAATTTAGGTAAAAGAGGATTAGAAGAAATTATAAAATTAAATGAATATGAAAGATTAGAATTTAAAGATAAAAAGAATATAGAAATAAATGAAGAAGAAAGTAATATAGAAAATTTAATAAAGAATCCTATTATAATTCCTAATAGTACAAATTATGAAAAACTAGATGAAAAAAGATTAAAATATTTAATACTAAATAATTTAGATAAATTTTTAAAAGAACTTGGTAATGGATTTAGTTATATTGAAAGTGAATATCCAATTAAAATAGGGGATAAATATAACTATATAGATTTATTACTATTTAATTATATTTATAATTGTTTTATAGTAATAGAATTAAAGATAAGAGAATTTAAAAAAGAAGATATTGGACAAATAAAACTATATATGAATTATATAGATCAAAATATAAAAAAACCAACTAATAATAAAACAGTTGGTATAATTATTTGTAAAGAAGAAGATATATATGTATTAAAATATATAAGTGAACCTAATATATTTATTACAAAGTATATTACAATTTAATACCTTGATAAGAATCTCTCCTTACCATTTCTTTATCAATATCATTTAAAACAGTAAATTTTTTAACTAACCAATGTGGTTCAATTAAATCTTCTTTCTTAGGATCACCAGTTATTCTATTAATAACTATTTCTTCTCTTAAATATTCTAATTGATCACAAACAATATCTACATATTCTTCCTTAGTTAAAATATGAAAAGGTTTTTCTTCATATAATTTTGCTAATTTAGTATTTTTTAAAATACTTAACATATGTATTTTAATACCTTGTATATCTAGTTTATTTAAATATTTAACTGTATCAATCATCATTTCTTTAGTTTCATAAGGTAGACCATTAATAATATGAACAACTACATTAATATTTCTTTTTCTTAAATCATTAACACAGTTATTAAAACATTCCAACGTATGACATCTATTAATTAATTTAGATGTTTTTTCATGAATAGTTTGTAATCCAAGTTCTATAGTTAAATAAGTTTTTTTAGATAACTCTTCTAAATAATCCATACATTCTTCTGTAATAGAATCAGCTCTAGTTGCAATATTTAAACCAACAACATTATTAAGATTTATAATTTTTTCATATTTATCTTTTAATTCGTTAACTGGAGCATATGTATTGGTATTTGCTTGAAAATAACCAATATATTTACTATTTGGCCATTTCTTTTCCATCATTGTTTTAACTTCATTAAATTGTGTAATTAAATCTTTATTTCTATCACCAGCAAATTCGCCACTACCTAAAGCTGAACAATAAATACATCCTCCAAATCCAACAGTACCATCAATATTAGGACAAGTAAATCCACCATTTAGACTAACTTTAAATACTTTAGAATTAAACTTATTTTTATAAAAATAATCTAATGTATGATATCTTTTATTATTATAACTATATTTAAACATAAAACCACCTAAATCATTATATCATTTTATTAAAAAATAGGGAAATTAATTAAAAAATCTTTTTCTTTTTGTATAAAAAGTGTTATAATTATAATGGAGGTTAAGATATGAAAAAGAATAGTATTATTAAGGCTATCGTAATTACATTTTTAATTTACGTACTAGCAAGTTGGGTTATACCTAGTGGAACTATTCAAAATGGTGTTTTCACTAAAGGTAAAACAAGTCCAGTTGGAATTAGTGATATATTTATTTATCCTATTTCAACATCAATTACATCTATTTTTGTTCTTGGCGGATTAATTGTTCTTTTAATAGGAGCATTATATGGAGTTATGAACAAAACAGGTGTATACACTAATTTAGTAGAAGGTAGTGTAAAAAAATTCAAAGGTAGTGAAAAAAGTTTCTTAGTAATTTCTATATTACTATTTGCTGTACTTGCTTCACTTACAACATTAACTTTACCATTACTTATATTAGTACCATTTTTTGTAGCTGTTATTTTATCACTTGGATTTAATAAGATGACAGCATTCCTATCAACAGTAGGAGCAATCTTAGTTGGTACTATGGGTGCTATTTATGGTTACAATGTTGATGGATATAATTTTAATAATTATTTCTTTGGATTAAAAGCAAATGATAATATATTATGGAAAGTTGTATTATTTGTATTACTTACAACTGTATTAATTATCTATGTTATTAAAACTAGTAAAATTGAAAAAGCTAAAAAATCAACTAAAAAAGCAAAAGAAGAAACTAATGAAGAAGTTATTATTCCTTTATACAAAAAAGAAAAAGCTTCTAAAAAAAGTGCTACTCCATTAGTAGTAGTTACATTACTTGCAGTTGTTATTGCTCTTATTGCAATGTTCAACTGGAATGGAGCACTTGGAATTCAAAAAAATATATTTGACACATGGTATTCAAATATTACAAGTGTTAAAATAAATGATTATCCTTTATTTGCTAATTTACTAGGATCTGTAAAAGCATTTGGTTTATGGACAAATTATGAATTAGCAATGTTACTTATGATATTAATGTTAGTAATTGGATTCATTTATAATTTAAAAATTAAAGATACATTTGAAGCAGCAGTAGAAGGAGCAAAAGAAGTTCTTCCTGTAGCTGCAGTAGCTATTTTAGCTAATGTATTATTATTAGTTGTTAATAGTGCAACTGCTACATTTATTCCAACAATCTACAATGCATTATTTACAATGGTAAAAGGATTTAATTTTGCTACAATGAGTGTAGCTGGTATGATTGGATCAATTGGATTCAGCCAATATCCATATCTATTAAATTCACTATATGACCCAACAACAGCTTTATATGCTAAAGAATTATCTGAAACATCATTCATTCTTCAAGCAATGCATGGATTTACTATGATGTTAGTACCTACAAGTGTAGGATTAGTAGTAGGTCTACAATATCTTGGAATTTCTTACAAAGAATGGTTAAAAGATAATTGGAGATTATTACTTAGCTTATTAGCAACAGCTTTAATCGTAATTATAATAGTTACATTAATCTAAAAAATCGATTTATATCGATTTTTTTTAAATTTAATGATAAAATATATATAGTGATGTTATGAAATACAGAATAGAAAATTATGAATGCAATGTAGTCATTGAAAAAAAGAATAATAAAAATACATACATAAGAGTAAAAGAAAATAATACAATATTAGTAACAACTCATTATTTAGTAACTAAAAAACAAATAATGGAGTTATTAGAAAATAATGAAGCTTTTATTCTTAGAAGTTTAAAAAGATTAGAAAAAAAAGAAGAACGTAATGATAAATTCTTATTGCTTGGAAAAGAATATAATGTAATAGTATTAGCTAATTCTAAAATAGAAATAATAGGTAATAATATATATGTACCTAATACTAAAAAATTAGATAACTGGTTATCTAAACAAATGAAAGATTTGTTTTTAAAAAGATTAGATTATTATTATAATTTATTTGAAGAAGATATACCTTATCCAAATCTTAGAATAAGAAAGATGAAAACAAGATGGGGAGTATGTAATAGAAAGAATACAACTGTTACTTTAAATTCTGAATTACTTAAATATGATATAACAAAATTAGATTATGTTATTGTACATGAATTATCCCATTTTATTCATTTTAATCATTCTAAAAATTTTTGGAATTTAGTTTCTAAATACTGTCCAGATTATAAAAAAATAAGAAAAGAATTACGAGATTGATTTTTTTCTTTTTTTGTGTATAATACTTGAAAAGGAGATTTTATGAATTTAGTAGATAAAAATGGTTATATATTTGATGCAACAGGTTTTATTTATTTTGATCATGGAACATGTGGTGATGTATATAGAAATGGCAATGTTTTACTAAAATATTATTATGTTGATCGTTATTCAAAATATTATTTTCTAGATAAAGATGTATTTAAAATTATAAAAAATATTGATTGTAGATATATTGTTAAACTATATGATTATTATTATGAAAAAAAATCAAAAATGAATAAATTCTTACTAATAGATGCATATACAATGAATATAGTAAAAAAAGAGAATATTAATTTATTTGAAGTAGATGAAGACTATATATATAAAATAGTTGATCAATTATTGGAAGCTGCTTATTTATTGGCTTATAGTCATATTGGAATGTTAGATACTGATTATAAGAATATGGTTTTTAATAAAAATGGGGTAAATTTAATAGATGTTGATATGTATTATTATTCTAAATTATCATCTATAAGCAAAATGTATAAGGAGAATAAAAAAGCGATATATTATTTCTTAGTTGATAAGTTAGATTATGATAATTTAGATAAAAAATACGATAATTATGATAAGGTTAGAAGATTAATTAAAAAAGAGTGCAAAGTAATTGACAATGATTATTAAAATTACTATAATATAATAAATGCGAAGAACAAGAGGAGTAACTATTCTATATTTAAAGAGAGTTAATGGTAGGTGTAAATTAACAATAGAAAATAGTGAAGGTAGCTTGGGAGTAGTTATATTGAAATTAGTAGATATAAACGAGTAATACACGTTAAGTATATGAGAAGCAATTAAAGTGGTACCACGATCTATTCGTCTTTATGAATAGGTCGTTTTTTTATTTATAAAGGAGCAAACTATGAAATATTACACAGAATTATTCAATAATTATTACAAGAAATTTGATGATTCAGAATATTGGATTAAGTATAAATATGATCATACTTATCGAGTCGTTGAATATACAAAAAAAATCGCACAAAGCCTAAATTTATCTAAAGAAGATATAGAACTATCACAATTATGTGGGTTATTTCATGATATATCAAGATTTAAACAATATACTGAATATAAAACATTTACAGATTCTAAATCTTTTGATCATGGAGATATGGGTTACACTATTCTTAAAGAATTAGGTATAGATAATGATATTATCTTAATAAGTACTAAAATTCATAATAAATATCAAGTTGATGAATCATTAGATGATAGAACTAAACTATTTTGTAATATAGTAAGAGATGCGGATAAATTAGATATATTATTCGATACTGGAAAAGAAAATAATGATGAAATATTAGAACTATCAGATAAAGTATTAGAATCATATAAAAATCATAGAATGGTACCAAACGAATTAGTTAATAATAATACAGTTAGTATACTAAGAACACTTGCTTTTATATTTGATTTAAAATTTAAAAAATCATTTGAAATAGTAAAACAATCAAATATAGTTAATAATAAATTTGACATTATATTAAATAAATTTGATGATAATAGAATAAAAGAAATGAAAGATATATTAATAAAATATATAAATGAAAGGATTGATAAAGATGATAGATACTAAATATAATCATTTAGAAGTAGAAAAAGATAAATATAATAATTGGAAAGAAAAAGGATATTTTAAAGCAGGAGATAAATCTAAAAATCCATATTCAATAGTAATACCACCTCCAAATGTTACAGGAGTATTACATTTAGGTCATGCTTGGGATACAACTTTACAAGATATTATAATTAGATATAAAAGAATGCAAGGGTATGATGCATTATGGTTACCAGGTATGGATCATGCCGCTATCGCAACAGAAGCTAAAGTTGTTAAAAAACTAAAAGATGAGGGTATAGATAAATACGAATATGGTAGAGAAAAATTCCTAGAAGCATGCTGGGAATGGACTCATAATCATGCTGATACAATTAGAAAACAATGGGGAAAACTTGGATTATCAGTAGATTATTCAAGAGAAAGATTTACTTTAGATGAAGGATTAAATAATGCAGTTAAAAAAGTATTTGTAGATTACTATAATAAAGGATTAATATATAGAGGAGAAAAAATAATTAACTGGGATCCTGCTGCTCAAACAGCTTTATCTAATGAAGAAGTTATTTATAAAGATATTCCAGGAGCCTTTTACCATTTAAAATATCAAATAGTTGATTCAGATAAATACCTAGATGTTGCTACAACACGTCCAGAAACATTATTTGGTGATACAGCAGTTGCGGTTAATCCAGATGATTCACGTTATAAAGACTTAATTGGTAAGAATGTAATACTTCCAATAGTTAATAAAGAAATACCTATTATAGGAGATATTCATGCTGATCCAGAATTTGGAACAGGTTGTGTTAAAATAACTCCTGCTCATGATCCTAATGACTTTGAAGTAGGGGAAAGACATAATTTAGAAAGAGTAGTAGTGATGAATCCAGATGCTACTATGAATGAAAATGCAGGTAAATATGCAGGTCAAACAAGAGAAGAATGTAGAGAAAACTTACTTAAAGATTTAAAAGAAGAAGGACTATTACTTTCAGTTGAACCTATGATGCATAGTGTAGGTCATAGTGAAAGAACTGGTGTAATGGTAGAACCATATTTATCAAAACAATGGTTTGTTAAAATGGAAACACTAGCAAATCGTGTATTAGAATTTCAAAAAGATAAAGATAAAAAAGTTAATTTTGTACCACCTAGATTTGAAAAAACTTTAAATCACTGGATGGAAATACAACATGACTGGTGTATTTCTCGTCAATTATGGTGGGGTCATAGAATACCTGCTTGGTATAAAGGCGATGAAATCTATGTAGGAATGGAAGCACCTAAGGAAGATGGATGGGTACAAGATAATGATGTACTTGATACTTGGTTCTCATCTGCATTATGGCCATTTAGTACATTAGGTTGGCCAGAAAAAACTGATGATTTAGAAAGATATTATCCAAATGACTGCTTAGTTACAGGATATGATATTATTTTCTTCTGGGTAGCTCGTATGGTATTCCAATCAGAAGAATTAAATGATGTAAGACCATTTAAAGATTGTCTAATACATGGTTTAATAAGAGATAAACAAGGAAGAAAAATGTCAAAATCACTAGGTAATGGTGTAGATCCAATGGATATGATAGAATTATATGGAGCAGATGCACTTAGAAATTACTTAGTAACAGATGTTGCTCCTGGTACTGATTTAAGATTTGATGAAGAAAAGATTAAATCTACTTGGAACTATATTAATAAAATATGGAATGCTGCACGTTTTGTATTATCAAATATTGAAGATTTAAAAGAAATAGATTTATCTAATTTAAAAGAAGAAGATAAATGGATATTAACTAAATATGAAAAAACATTAAAATTAGTATTAAAACATATGGATAAATATGACTTTAATATAGTAGGACAAGAATTATATAGTTTTATCTATGATGATTTCTGTTCAAATTATATTGAAATGGCTAAATTTAGTTTAAATGATAATATAACTAAATCAGTATTATGTTATGTACTAACAGGTATTTTAAAAATGCTACATCCATTTATGCCATTTGTAACAGAAGAAATATATACTATGTTACCAATTAAAGATGCAGAATCAATTATGATATCTACATATCCTACATATGATAAAAAATATGTATTTAAAGATGAAGAAATAATAATTGATGATAAAATTGAATTTATTAAAAACTTTAGAAATATTAAAGCAGAAAATAATATGACTAAAGAATTAAAAGTATTATTTGAAAATACTGATGAATTAGTTATTAATATGTTAAAACTACAAGATAACTTAACTGATAAAGAACTTGATATTAAATCATATAAGGTTGTATCAAATAATATAAAAGCAACTATCTATTTTGAAAAAGTAGAAACTGAAGAAGAAAAAGAATTGAAGGAAAATCAAATAAAACAATTACAAGAATCAATAGCTAGAAGAGAAAAACTTCTATCTAATGAAAACTATGTAAATAAAGCACCAAGT
>OMSK01000068.1 GCA_900313725.1 uncultured Bacillota bacterium
AAGGTAAAACTGATAATTATGCATCTTCTATTTGGACACCTGTTATTAATTTAATAGAAGAAATATCTGGATTATCTTATAATGGTAATGAACAGTCTATGAGAATAATTGCAGATCATTTAAGAACAGCAGTATTTATATTAGCGGATCCTGCTGGAATTAAACCATCTAATACAGATCAAGGATATATTTTAAGAAGATTAATAAGAAGAGCTATTAGACATGCTAAAAAATTAAATATAGATATTAATTCAAATTGGGAAGAACAAATCGCATCTAAATTAATGGATATGTATGAGGTATATTATTCTGAATTAAAAGATAATAGACAAGCAGTATTAGAAGGATTAAAAAATGAAAAAACTAAATTCAATAGAACACTTGAAAAAGGTTTAAAAGAATTTGAAAAAGTTTCAACTAAAGATATAGATGGTATAACAGCATTCCATTTATTTGATACATATGGATTTCCTTTAGAATTAACTATTGAACTTGCTAAAGAAAAAGGAATAAAAGTAGATGTAGAAGGATATAATCAAAAATTTAAAGAACATCAAGAACTATCTAGATCTGCTTCCGCAGGTAAATTTAAAGGTGGACTTGCTGGTGATAGTGAAATAGAAACAAAATATCATACAGCAACTCATCTTCTTAATGCAGCTTTAAAAGTTGTAGTAGATAAGAATATTCATCAAAGAGGATCTAATATTACTGTTGAAAGAATGAGATTTGATTTTAACTGTGATCATAAATTAACAGATGAAGAAAAACAAAAAACAGAAGATTTAGTAAATAAATGGATAGATGAAGGGCTAGATGTTAGGGTAGATGAAATGACTAAACAAGAAGCTATTGATTCTGGAGCTGAATGTATGTTTATTGAAAAATATCCTGATATAGTTACAGTTTATTCAATTGGAGATGTATCTAAAGAATTATGTGGAGGGCCACATGTTAAAAATACAAAAGAAATAGGTCATTTTAAAATAAAAAAAGAAGAAGCAAGTAGTGCAGGGGTTAGAAGAATTAAAGCAGTTATTGAATAAAAATTCACAAAATGTGAATTTTTTTTATTATTTAGAAGGAATTTGAGGTAATGATATCGTACCATATAAGTAGGAGGTATATTATGCAAAAATTAGTAATATCAAATAATATAAATATAGAAGATATGATATATGAAATAAGAGGAAAGCAAGTAATGTTAGATTCTGATTTGGCACGTATTTATAATGTGGAAACAAAGAGAATAAATGAGGCAGTTAAAAATAATCCATTAAAATTTCCTGAAAGATTTTGTTTCGAATTAAGATTAGATGAGTATAATTCTTTAAGGTCGAAAAATTCGACCTTAAATGGTAGAGGACAACATCGAAAATATTTACCAAAAGCATTTACAGAACAAGGAGTATATATGTTAGCAACAGTTTTAAAAAGTAAAATTGCATCTGAAGTTACTATAAATATAATGGATACATTTGTAAAAATGAGAAAATATATTTCAAACAATATCATTAATAATGAAATGCTAATAAATCATGAAAATAGAATAATAAATTTAGAAAAAATATTTAATAAATTAAAAGAAAAAGAAAAAATTAATACAATATTTTTTGATGGACAAATATACGATGCATATTCATTACTAATAGATATATTAAATAAATCTAAAACAGAAATAATAATTATAGATAATTATGCAGGAAAAGAATTACTTGATATGTTAAGAGAAATAGATAAAAGAATAATAATAGTATCAGGTAATATAGACAATACAATAATTAAGAAGTATAAGAGTCAATATAATAATATAGAATTTATAAATAATAATTTATTTCATGATAGATTTATAATAATTGATAAAAAAATACTATATTCATGTGGATCTAGTTTTAAAGATTTAGGTAAGAAATGCTTCGCTATTAATAAGATAGAAGATCAAGAATATTTAAGTATAATAATTAATAAAATCAATAAAATAGTTTAGTTTATTTAAAAATTATAGTATAATTTATATAGGTGATATTATGAATATTAAGGATAATATGTTAAAAAATGAAAAATACTTAAATGAATATGCTTGTAAAACTAGTGATGCTATTCGTTTTAAAGAATATAAGGAAGATGATATAAGACCAGCTTTTTTTAGAGATATTGATAAAATAATATATTCATTATCATATACAAGATATACAGATAAAACACAAGTGTTTTCTCATATTGATAATGATAATATTAGTAGAAGAATGACTCATGTTCAAATGGTTTCTAAGATAGCTAGAACAATAGGTAGAGCTTTAAATTTAAATGAAGATTTAATTGAAGCAGCTGCTTTAGGACATGATTTAGGACATGTTCCATTTGGTCATACAGGAGAAAGAATACTATCTAAAATTAGTGAAGAACATGGAGAAGGATATTTTAATCATAATATTCAAAGTGCAAGACTTTTAATGTATGTTGAAAATGAAGGAAAAGGAAGAAATATCACATTACAAGTATTAGATGCTATTATGTGTCATAATGGAGAGATGGTTCAAGATAGATATGAACCTGTTAAAAAAACTAAGGAAGAATTCTTAAATGAATATAATAATAGTTATATTGAAAAAAATGCTAATAGTAAGATGAGACCTATGACATTAGAAGGTTGTGTTGTTAGAATTAGTGATGTAGTTGGATATATTGGAAAAGATATAGAAGATGCAATAACACTTGGTGTTATAAAAATAGAAGATATACCATCTGATATAGTAAATGTACTTGGTAAAACAAATAGTGATATTATTAATACTGTAGTATTGGATATAATAAATAATAGTTATGGTAAACCATATATAACTATGTCTAAAGAAGTATTTGATGCAATTATAAAATTAAAGGCATTTAATTATGAAAATATTTATGCAAAAGCCAATACTAAAGAAGAATTACAAACATATGAAATGCAATTTAGAAGAGTATTTAATGATTATTTAAAAGATGTAAAAGAAGGAAATTATGAAAGTAGAATTTTTACAATATTTTTAAATAATATGTGTACTGATTATATAAATAATACTAGTGATGAGAGAAAAGTAATTGATTATATTGCTGGTATGACAGATGATTATTTTGTAAGAGAATATAATAGATTGATTGACAAAAAATGGGAAATTTTATAATATTATTATAGAGAGGTGAATGATATGTATCATTTTGTCGGAATAAAAGGAACAGGTATGAGTTCATTAGCTCAAATAATGAATGAACTAGGATATGAGGTTAATGGTAGTGATATAGAAAAACATTTCTTTACAGAAGAAGGATTAATCGCAAGAAATATTGAAATAACTACATATGATGAATCTAATATTAAAGAAGGAATGATTATTATTAAAGGAGCATCTATTAAAGATGATAATCCTGAAATAGTAAAAGCAGAAGAATTAGGATTAAAAATATATACATATAATGAATTCTTAGGAAAATTAACTGAAAAATTTAAATCAATATGTATTGCAGGATGTCATGGAAAAACAACAACTACTGCAATGGCTTCATTAGTACTTAATGAAATCAAAGGAGTAAACTATTTAATTGGTGATGGAACTGGATACGCTCACGAAGGAAATGAATTCTTTATACTAGAGTCATGTGAATATAAAAGACATTTCTTAAGTTATCATCCTTATTATGCAGTTATTACTAATATTGATTTAGATCATGTTGATTACTATAAAGATATTGATGATGTAATTGATGCATATAGAGAATTTGCTAATAGTGCTGAAAAAATGGTTATAGCATGTGGTGATGATCCATATACTCATACATTAGAAATTAATCCACCAATATTCTATTATGGATTAGATGAAGATAATGATATTAAAGCAATTAATGTTAATTATAAAGAAGATGGAACTAGTTTTGAAGTAGAAGTAGAAGGAAATTATTATGGATTCTTTGATTTACCAATTTATGGTAAACATCAATTATTAGATGCACTAGCAGTTATTTCAATTTGTTATTATGAAAGAATAGATGCTAAGGAAGTAAATAAAATCTTTAAAACATTTAAAGGTGCTAAAAGAAGATTTACAGAAACTGTAGTAGGTGAAAGTGTAGTAATAGATGATTATGCTCATCATCCAAATGAAATGAAATCTACTTTAAAAGCAATTGCTCAAAAATATCCAAAGAAAAAAGTAGTCGCAATTTTTCAACCACATACTTTTTCTAGAACAGATGAATTTAAGGAAGAATTTGCTAAAGTATTAAATATGGCAGATAAATCATTTGTTATGGATATTCATCCTGCTAGAGAAGCACAAGAAGACTATCCTGGAGTTACTTCTGATTTAATAATTGATAATCTAGAAAATGGAGATCATATAAATATAGATGAAGCAGATAAATTATATGAAGAAAAAGATGCAGTATTTGTATTTATGAGTCCAAATGATATTAAATCATTAGAAGAAGATTTAATTAAAAAATTAGAAGAAAATTAATGTAAAGTTTACACGTGTAATTGTTTATTACACGCTTTTTATTGTATAATAATATTAGGTGATAATATGAGAAAAGTGGTAATGGTAGTAATGGATGGAGTAGGATTATCAGATAAAATAGAAGGTAATGCATTTAAAAATGCCAATACTCCAAATCTAGATTATTTAATGAATAATGCATTGTTTACATCTATTTATGCTCATGGAACTTATGTTGGTCTTCCTACCAATGATGATATGGGTAATAGTGAAGTAGGACATAATGCTATGGGATGTGGACAAATATATTCTCAAGGAGCAAAACTAGTTAATGAAGCAATAGAAACAAAAGAATTATATAATGGTAATACATGGAAAGAATTAATAAATTATTGTAAAGATAATACTTTACATTTTATAGGATTACTTTCTGATGGTAATGTACATTCACATATTAATCATTTACTTTCTATGTTAGAACAAGCTAAGAAAGAAGGTATTAAAAGAGTAAGGGTTCATATCTTATTAGATGGTAGAGATGTAGAAGCTACTAGTGCTTTAAAATATGTAGAAATACTAGAAAATAAAATGAATGAATTAAATGATGATACATTTGAGTCGTTAATTGCTTCTGGTGGTGGTAGAATGAATATCACTATGGATAGATATGAAGCCAACTGGGGTATGGTTGAAAAAGGATGGTATACTCATGTACTTGGAGATGCTAGATATTTTAGTAGTGCAAAAGAAGCAATAGAAACTTATAGACAAGAAAATCCTGGTATTATAGATCAAGATTTAGATAGTTTTGTAATTGTTAAAGATAATAATCCAGTTGGAACTATTAATGATGGTGATTCTGTAATATTCTTTAATTTTAGAGGAGATAGAGCTATTGAAATATCAAGAGCTTTTGATGAAGAAAACTTTGATAACTTTGATAGAATAAGATATCCAAAAGTTATGTATGCAGGAATGTTAGAGTATGATTCAGAATTAAATATTCCAAAACATTTTTTAACAGAACCACCTAAAATAAAATATACTTTAACAGAAGAATTAAATAAACATAATATAAGAGAATATGCGATTTCAGAAACTCAAAAATATGGACATGTTACTTATTTTTGGAATGGTAATAGAATAGATAAATTTAATGAAGAATTAGAAACATATGACAAAGTAGATAGTGATATTATATCTTTTGATAAAGCTCCTAAAATGAAATCATATGAAATAACAGATAAATTATTAGATGCGATTAAATCAAATAAATATGATTTTTTACGTATTAATTATCCAAATGGAGATATGGTTGGTCATACTGGTAATTATGAAGCAACTATTACTGGTTTAGAAGCTGTAGATTATAATATTGGAAGAATAATGAATGTTGTTAAAGAAACAGATAGTATTTTAATGGTTACAGCAGATCATGGTAACGCAGAAGAGATGTTTGATAGTAAAGGTATAAAAACTTCACATTCATTAAATAAAGTACCATTTATTATTTATAATAAAGATAATATTAAAATTAAAAATGGTGATTATGGACTAGCTAATATAGCTAGTACAATTACAGATTTATTTAATATAGAAAAGAATCCTCATTGGAAAGAATCAATAATAGAAGATGAATAATATATTAGATAGTTTAGCTAAATCTAAATTTAGAAGTAGTTTTCATCTTAATAAACAAATGAAAGATTATGTAAATGAAAAAGGTATTAATAAAATAAAAGAACATGCATATGATTTTATTAATAGGAGATTAAAATCTAAATATATAGAAAATGATGGTAAACAAACTCCTATGAAAGGACATCCTGTATTTATAGCACAGCACGCTACAGCAACATGTTGTAGAGGTTGTTTATATAAATGGCACCATATAGATAAAAATAAAGAATTAACAAGTAATGAAGTTGATTATATTGTTGATTTAATAATTAAATGGATAAAAAATGAAATAAATAGTTAAAATTATTAATTATTTATTTTAAATATGTTAGAATGATTAGGGGGAGTTGTTTATGTTTAAAGTAAATTATGAAGATGAAATCCGTAAGAAAGATAAAATTATAAAAGAATTAAAAGAAGAAATAGCTTTATTAAAAGAAGAAGTAAATAAATATAAAGAAGAAGCTTATCATGATAGTTTAACTCATTTAAATAATAGAAGAATATTAGAAAATGCAGTTGATTATGATAGTGTTATTATTGGTGATATTGATCATTTTAAAAAAATTAATGATACATATGGTCATTTAAAAGGTGATGAAGTACTAATCGCAATTAGTGAAGTACTAAATTCTTATATTAGAGAAACTGATATTGTCTGTAGATGGGGTGGAGAAGAATTTGTAATAGTATTAAAAAATTGTTCTAATGAAGATGCTTATAAAAAAGCAGAAGTATTAAAAGAAAAAGTTTCACAATTAAAAGAAAAATTTGGGTTTGAAATAACCATGAGTTTTGGTGTAAGTAATTATATATTTGAAAAACCTGTAAAGGATGCAATAGATGAAGCGGATAAAGCATTGTATAAAAGTAAGCAAAATGGAAGAAATAGAGTAACTATGTATTGAGGTGTATAATATGTCAAAATTATATTTTAGATATGGAGCTATGAATTGTGGTAAATCAAGTGCACTTATGCAAGTAGCGCATAATTATGAAGAAAATGGTAAAAAAGTAGTTGTGATTAAATCAAAAACTGATACTAAAGCTGGTGATAAATTA
>OMSK01000087.1 GCA_900313725.1 uncultured Bacillota bacterium
TTAAAACTAGATGAACGTAGAGGAGACGATGCGTTAATGGTAGTTTTAGAATTAGTAGAAGGAGACACAAAATAGTGTCTTTTTTTTGTAATTAAAATATAGTATAATAAATATGGTGATACTATGAAGAAACTAAAAATATTATTAATTGCGATATTTTTATTCATACCTGCTAAAGTATTAGGGTATGGAATAGAAAATTATTATGTAAATGCTACCGTAGAAAAAAATGGTGATTTAGAAGTAGAAGAATACTTTGAAATGAATGGTGATTTCAATGGAATGGAAAGAATCATCAAATATAGAAATTCAAGTGCATACACTTTTAATCCAGATGCAAATAGTTATGGAGGACATAATCTTCATAACGGAAATGGAATGGTAGTAGAAGAAGTAAGAGCAGTTGATATAGATAGTAATTTTGATTTTAAAAATATAAATGGAACTATATTTAATAGAGTAGACTATGGTAATAAAGGTGACTATGGTATATATACTGATAAAAGTAGTTATGATGGAAGAACAGTAAAAATCTTTTTACCAAGTAGTAAAAATAAAGCATTCTATATTAAATATAAATTACATAATATGGCAATATTACATAATGATGTAGGAGAATTAGGATGGAATATATTTGGTACAGAATTATCAGAATCAATTGGTAACTTAACTGTATATATAAATGTTCCTAATAATAAAAATATTAAAGTATGGGCTCATGGACCTTTAAATGGTACTAGTGAAATATTATCTAGTGAAAAAGTAAAAATATCAATTCGTGGTTTAGATAATAATACCGCCATTGATGCTAGAATTACTTTTGATAAAGATGTTATAGTTAATTCATCAAAAAAATCAAATGTAAATGCTCTAGATAAAATAATTAGATATGAGACTGATCAAGCAGAACGAGCTAATGAGCTAAGAAGACAATCTGATGAAAGATATACTGGATATATTGAAAGTTCATTAAAAAGACTAGAACAAGAACCAAGTAGAAATAATTATGATCAAGTAGAAAACTATATTTATCAATTAAATAATTCAGATAAAAAAAGTGAATACTATGAAAAATTATATACATTTAAACCTAAAGTAGATAAATATGAATATAAAATATTTAAATCATATTTATTAGATAGTAGTATAAAGAAACATAATTATGATAAAGCAAAAGAAATAATAAATAATGTATTTGATATAAGATTAAAAGAAAAAATGTATAATGAATTAGATTCATATTATAAAAAATTAAAAGCAGTTGATTATAAAATAGAAATATCCTTAACTATAATTTCAATATGTACACTTGTAATATCTTTAATAGTTTATTATAAGCCTATTAAAATGAAGAAACATGTCGATCCATTATATTTTAGAGATATACCTAGTGATTTATCACCAGCAGCTGTAGGAATACTAGTTGATAAAGAAATAAATAAAAATGAAGTATCAGCTTCTATATTAGATTTAGTTAGAAGAAAAGTAGTAAAAATAGAAAAACAAAATAATAAAAGTTATGATTTTGTTTTAAATACAAATTATGAAGAATTATCTGAAGCAGATAAAAACTTGGTATTATTATTATTTCCAAGTAAAACCGCAACAAGAGTAAATTCAAAAAAAATAAGAAGAATAACTAATACTAAATTTACAAAATATAAAGAATCAATAATAGATGAATTAGAAGAAAAAAAATTAATGAAAGATTATGTATCAGCATTATCAGAAATAAATGGAGTATTATTTGAAATAGGTTTAATATTCGCATTTTCACCATTATTCCCAATAGGATATATATTAATGCTTTTATACGCAATAATGAGATATCATCAAAACTTCCCTATATGGATATTAAAAATGATTAATTTTATTTTAATAGTATTAAGTATAATACTAACAAGTACAGTAATCCATATAACATTATTTGTAGGAATAATTGTAATTATATGGATATCAAGAATACTTAAAAGGTTACCAATAAAACTAAACATTAGATATACCGATGAAGGAAGAGAAGAATATAAAAAATGGCATGGTCTTAGAAATTTCTTAATAGATTTTTCTAAAATAAATGATAAGGAAATACAAGATGTAACTTTATGGGAAAAATACTTAGTATACGCTACTGCATTAGGAGTAGGAGAAAAAGTATTAAAACAAATAAAAGTTAAAATTGAACAATTAGATAACATTGATTACACTGTACTAAATGATATGATGACAATTGATTATATATCATCAAGTATTAGTAGAATTAGTAACAATGTAGTAACACAATCACTACCATCAGTTAGTTTTCCAATAGCTTCCGCAATTGCGAGTAGTGGAGGAAGTTATTCATCTGGATCAGGTGGTGGAGGTGGATTCTCTGGTGGCTCTTCAGGAGGAGGTTCCTTCGGTGGAGGCGGAGGCGGAGGTCGCTTCTAAAAAGACACAAATTGTGTCTTTTTTTGTTATTTGTTTGAAATTAATTAATATATATTATATAATGTATTTAGGTGGGTGATAACATGAAGGCATTAATAACAGGAGCATCTTCAGGTATAGGTGCTGATATAGCTCGTGTACTTAGTGAAAAAGGATACGATATTATATTAGTCGCAAGAAGAAAAACAAGATTAGCTAAATTAAAATCAGAATTAAATACTGAAGTAGAAATAATAAATATGGATATTTCAAGTACATATAATTGTTTAGAATTATTTAATCAAATTAATCCTGAAGAAATAGAAATTTTAGTTAATTGTGCTGGATTTGGTGTATTTGGTGATTTTACAACAACATCACTTGATAAAGAATTAGACATGATTGATACAAATGTTAAAGGATTACATGTACTTACTAAATTATTTTTAACAGAATTTACAAGAAGAAATAGAGGATATATCTTAAATGTCGCATCAGCTGCTGCATTTGGACCTGGACCTTTAATGAGTGGATATTATGCATCAAAAGCATATGTATTACACTTAACAGAATCTATATATGGTGAATTAAAAGCAATCAGAAGTAAAGTTGGAATATCAGCTTTATGTCCAGGACCTGTTGATACAGAATTTAACAAAGTAGCTAAAGTACATTTTTCTATGAAACCACAAAAAAGTATTGATGTCGCTAATTATGCTGTAAAAAAAATGTTTAAGAAAAAACTAATTATCATCCCAGGTATACGTATTAAATTTGCTTATTTCTTTAGTAAGATAATACCTAAAAAATTACTAATGAAAATAAATTATAATATACAATCAAAGAAGGAAGTGTAAGTATGAATAAGAAGGGTATAACATTAATTGAAGTAATTGCTGTAATAGCTTTAATAGCTCTTATTGCTGGATTAATTTTTCCAAATGCAAATAGAATTATTAATAGAACAAATAAAGATACTAATGAAATACAAGATAAAGCTATAGTTGAAGCTGCTAAGTTATATCTTACTGATCATATTGGTGAAGACATTGATTTTGATGAACAACCATCAGTAAATATTTCATTAAAACAATTGGTAGATGAAGGATATATAAACAATAATCCTAAACAACCAGATACAAATAAAAGCTATAACTTAAATACTTCATATGTTACAATAACAAAAAATAATAATAGTTATAATTATGCACTAACATTAAATACCTAAAATGGTATTTTTTGTTTGTAAAAATTAAATATTTATATTATAATATAACATACAGGTGGTTTTATGGAAAATATTATCGAAATACAAGATTTAACATATTCATATAAAGATAATTTAATATTTGATAAGTTAAATCTAGAAATAAAAAGAGGAACATTTACTACTATAATTGGACCTAATAATTCAGGTAAAACAACACTAGTAAAAATACTATTAGGTTTAATTAAAACAGAAGCAAATATTAAAATAAATGGTAAAAAAAATATTGAAAAAAATCTAATTGGATATATTCCAGATAATATAAATGATTCAATTATAATGGATACTATAATTGATGAAATAACACTTAATGATAAAGTCGATAATAAA
>OMSK01000070.1 GCA_900313725.1 uncultured Bacillota bacterium
CAAGAAGCATATGCAGTATTATCTGATCCACAAAAAAGAAGTCAATATGATCAATTTGGTCATGCAGCTTTTGAACAAGGAGCTGGTGGAGCAGGTTTTGATTTTGGTGACTTTGATTTTTCTGATATATTTGGAGATTTATTTGGTGGAGGATTTGCTAGCTCATTTGGATTTGGTGGAAAAAAACAATCTAATAGAGCAAGAGCAGGTGAAGATTCCTTAATAAGAATGAATTTAACATTTGAAGAAGCTGTATTTGGTTGTAAAAAAGATTTAAAAGTTGATGTAACAGAACAGTGCCCTGAATGTCATGGCAAAGGAGGACATGGTGAAAAAACATGCCCTACATGTAATGGTAGTGGATTTGAAACAGTTAATCAAAGAACCTTATTTGGAGTATTTCAATCTAGAACAACTTGTCATACATGTGGTGGAGCAGGTGTTACATTTGATACAAAATGTTCTAAATGTCGTGGTAATGGAACTATTAAAGTAAATAAAATTCTAGAAGTTAAAATACCAGCAGGTGTTGATACTGGTAATAGACTTAGACTTGCTGGAAAAGGTGGAGCAGGTATTAATGGAGGACCTAACGGTGATATTTATTTAGAATTTATAGTAAAAGATCATCCATTATTTGAAAGAGATGGTAAAGATATTTATTTAACTCTTCCTATTACTATTACAGAAGCAGTATTAGGTGCTAAAATAGATATACCTACATTATATGGAAATGTAAAATTAACTATACCAGCTGGATCATCAACTGGAGATAGACATAGATTAAAAGGAAAAGGTATAGAAAGTATTCAAAGTCATGTTAAAGGTGACATGTATGTAATACTTGATGTAGTAATACCTAAGAAACTATCTAAAGAACAAAAGAAATTATTTGAAGAATTAGATAATATTAATTCAGAAGAAACTAGAAAAGAAATAAAAAAATATTTATAAGCAATTGTATAATTGCTTTTTTTTTGTTATAATTTTTAAAGGTGATTTTTATGTTAATACCAAATTTAAAAGAAGCAAAAACAAGAAGTAATAAAGAATCTATTGTTAAAGCAAATGAATATATAATAAATAATGATTTAAAAGAACTTGGTAAAGGAAAATTATATTTTTTAAAAACATATGGATGTCAAATGAATGAACATGATTCTGAAAATATTAAAGCTATGTTAGAAGATATGAATTTTAGTGAAACTAAAGATATGGAAGAAGCTGATTTAATTCTTTTAAATACATGTGCTATACGTGAAAATGCTCATAATAAAGTATTTGGATATTTAGGTAGAGCTAAAAACTTAAAATCAAGAAAACCAGGCGTATTAGTAGGTTTATGTGGTTGTATGGCTCAAGAAGAAGTAGTTGTTAATAAAATACTTTCTGAATACAAATGGATGGATTTTGTTTTTGGAACTCATAATCTTCATAAATTACCTCAAGTACTTGAAAAATCTATTAAAGAACATAAATTAAATGTAGAAGTATTAAGTTGTGAAGGAGATATTATTGAAAATATTCCCGTTAAAAGAGATTCAAAATTTAAAGCGTGGATTAATATTATGTATGGATGTGATAAATTCTGTACATATTGTATAGTACCTTATACTAGAGGAAAACAAAGAAGTAGAAGAAAAGAATATATTTTAAATGAAGTAGAAGAACTTGTTAAAGATGGATATAAAGAAGTAACACTATTAGGTCAAAATGTTAATGCATATGGTAAAGATTTAAATGATAATTATAAAATGGAAAACTTACTTGAAGATGTTGCTAAAACAGGAATAGAAAGAGTAAGATTTGTAACATCACATCCATGGGATTTTACTGATAATATGATAGATGTTATTGCTAAATATGATAATATAATGCCATATATTCATTTACCTTTACAATCAGGTAGTGATAGAATACTTAAATTAATGGGTAGAAGATATACTAAAGATTCATATTTAGAATTATATAATAAATTAAAAACTAAAGTACCAAATTGTTCAATAACAACTGATATAATAGTAGGGTTTCCTGGTGAAACAGAAGAAGATTTTAAAGAAACATTAGATGTAGTAAATACTTGTAAATATGATGGAGCATATACATTTATCTTTTCAGCTCGTGAAGGAACTCCGGCTGCTAAAATGAAAGATGATGTTACTTTAGAAGAAAAAGAACAAAGATTATTTAAATTAAATGAATTAGTTAATAAATATTCCAAAGAAAATAATGATAAATATTTAGATACAACTGTTAAAGTACTATTAGAAGGAACTTCAGAGAAGGGTGAAGATACTTTAATGGGATATACTGAAACTATGAAATTAGTTAATGTAAAAGCAGATAAAAAATATATAGGAACTATTCAAAATGTAAAAATAAAAGAAGTAAAAACATGGAGTATGGATGGTATAATAGAGGAGGATTAATATGGCTTTAAAAGCAGATGCTAATAATCCATTAGATTATTTAAATAAAATGTTAGAAGATAACGGATTTGAAATAATAATTCCTGATGATAAAGAAAAAGAAGAAAAAAAAGAGGATAAAAAAGAAGAGACTGATGATAAAAAATAGTCTCTTTTTACTTGACAATAAACTATATATAATGTAAAATTAGATATGTAGTTTCGGAGTAGTACTCAAGAGGCTGAAGAGGCGCCCCTGCTAAGGGTGTAGGTCGGGAAACTGGCGCGAGAGTTCAAATCTCTCCTACTCCGCCATTAA
>OMSK01000075.1 GCA_900313725.1 uncultured Bacillota bacterium
ACTGCTACCAACATTTTATCTTCACCAGAATCACCATCACCTACTAAATGACCAACATCTGTAATATTCATACATCTTTTAACATTATATCCAATATACTTTAATCCTTTTTCTAATATATCTTCAGAAATATAAGTTCTAAGATTACCTATATGAGCATAATGATATACTGTAGGACCACAAGTATATAATCTTATTTCATTTGGATCATTTGGAATAAATTCTTCAACTTGTTTTGTTAATGTATTATATAATTTCATGATATCACTTCCTATTTCATTATATCATATTTTTTAATATTATTTTATAATTATTTTGTTTTTTTATAACCGATGCCTAACCAACTTAGAAAAAAATTGAAAAAATTTTCAATTTTTGTTGCATAATTACTTAGTTTATGGTATTATTATGGAGTAATGTGAATGGACCTTTAGCTCAGTTGGTTAGAGCATCCGGCTCATAACCGGACGGTCATAGGTTCGAGTCCTATAAGGTCCACCATTTAAATGCGAGTGTGGCGAAATTGGCAGACGCGCTAGACTTAGGATCTAGTGGTTCATCCGTGGGGGTTCAAGTCCCTTCACTCGCACCATCTAAAATATTAATAGGCATATGCCTATTTTTTTATTTTCGAATATCTATGACCTCCGGTTATGTAAATAAAATTATAAGCAAATTTACAAATTTTTAAAATTAGTCATTTGCTTTTCATATTAATATGTGCTATAGTTTTACCACTAAAAAAAAGAAAGGTGATGAAATTTATGAATGATGATATTAATTTATTAATATATAATTTTAAAAAAATTGCTAAAAAAGGATATATAAAAAGTACTAGTAAAAGCTTTGGAAGTGTTGGTATAACTTTTGAAAAAGAATTAAATAAAAAGGCAGATTCACTCTATTTTCCAGATTATTATGGTATTGAAATTAAATGTACTAGTCGATTTAGTAGATATCCTCTATTTCTATTTACAGTCGCATTTGATGGTCCAAATTTTCCAGAAATTGAAAGAATAGTATCCAAATATGGTTGGCCAGATAAGGATTATCCTGATAAAAATGTGTTATTTACAAAATTACATTGTAAAGAAAAAACAATTGTAAATAATAAATATAAATTTAGATTAGGTTTTGGTAAATCAATAGATAAAATGTTTCTATATGTATTTGATTTAAAAAATAAATTAATTGAAAAAGAATCTTTTGTATATCTTCAAAGTTTATATAATCATTTGTGTTTAAAATTACAAAAACTTGCGCTTATACATGCGAGTACTAAAAAAATAAATGATTCAAAATACTTTAGATACTATAGTATAGATATATACGAATTAATAAGTTTTGAAAAATTTATAGAATTATTAAAAAAAGATGAACTAGAAATAAGTCTAATTTCACGTATTAGTAAAAGTGGTGAAGATGCTGGAAGATATAGAAATAAAAATTTAGTTTTTAGTATTAAAAAAGATAAAATAGATAAACTATTTAATAAATTATATTCATATAATATGGCTTCAAAATAAAATAAACCAGTTTATAACTGGTTTATCTTACTAATACTTTTGGTTTAATATCTAATTCATTTAATATTTCTTGTAATTCCTCATGTTTAACATATGGATACATTGAATATATTGCTTCTGTTATTTCATCAACTGTCATATTTGAAGAAATATATTTTGAAACATCATCAGCAATTTCTTCACATGTTTTATTATTTAGACGCATCTGCTTTTTATATTCCATTATTTTATTTTCTTTATTTTCTTTTTCTTCTAATGAAATTTTCAATTCTTTTTCTTGTTCTGTTTCTTGATATAAATAATTATCTTCAGTTAAGGAAATATATTTTAATAATCCCACTACTATATTTTCATACTCTGTATCACTTAATTCATTATATTTTTCTTTAACATAATATAATATATTTTTTGTTTGATACATTTTTAAAACATCTATATCATTATTAATAATTTCATAAAATATTTCTTTAATACTATCAGAAATATCTATTTTTTCCATTGATTTTTCAATAAAATATTCTCCTAATGGTAATATTTCTGTAGAAAAAGTGTTATTTAGAAATTCATATAAATAAGTCTTTTCAATATTACCATAATAATGATTATCTAGTGTAAGCGGTACACCTGAAAAAACATTATATCGAGAAATAGCTATATTATCTTTTTCATTAATATACCATTCTATTGAATCAACATTAACCCAATATACTTCTTCTTTTTCTCTTTTGAATATTTTTGTTTGCACTTTTTTAGTAAATCTTATATATTTTTTTATTTTCAAATAATTTCTATTTACATCGGTTGATACTTTAATCCTATCAAATTCTGATGGTAAAGTATATTCTTCATATTTTTTAGAATCAATTGTATATTCTTTACCTGTTTTAATTAGTTTATTTTTTTTATAAGCCCTTTCTAATTTTTTTCTATTCTTTTTACTTACAAGTTCAGATGGGTAAACTTCATACTTAAAATAACAATTTCTACGTACTTCTTTATTCCAATCATCTTTGGAATGAAAAAGTAAAATTTCATCAGTTATTAATTTATAAGTAATATTAGAAGTGTTTTTTATAACAGGTTTAACAGATATTTCTTTTGTGTTTTCTAATGTTGAAAAATATGGAGGTATAGTATATATACCAACATTATTATCATCATCAATATCACGTGTTGTAGTCATATATGGATTTTTATAATAATCGTGTTCAACTTCAGTTACAATAGACCAAAAATCTGGTGTAAAAGGATAAAAAACATAGCTAGTACTACATGAACTTATATTGTATTTGTAATATTCATCCTTTGATAAAATAGTTAAATCTGGTTTCATAACCTCACCTACTTGCGGGTTATTATATCATATTAATTTTTATATGTAAATAATAAAAACCAGTTTATAACTGGTTTATTTTTTATTATGTATCTTTATTAATACCTTATTTAAATCATCGTTTGATAAATATGGATACTTTCTATAAATATTTTCTATCAATGTTTCTTCTGGTATATTAGAAAAATCTTTAGCAATCTCTTCATATCTATCTACTTGTACCATTCTATCATATTTATCTTTTAAATCATCAAACTCATTTGCTTTTTTAATATTATATTCTTCTTCTAAAAATTCTCTTTTAGCTTCTCTAAATACTTTATAAATATAATTATTTTCAATTAATGAAATATATTTTAATAAAGCTATTGACAATTTTTCATATGTTTCATTTGATAAATCATTATATTTTTCTTTAATATACATTAAAATATATGCGGTTGAAAGATTATTTATTTTTTCTACTTCTTCATATTTTGCTAGTGTTTCAAATATTACTTTAGTTTCATCATCCATATTTAATTGTTCCATAGATTTTTCTATGAAATAATCATCTATTGGTAACATTTCTTTAGAAAATTTTTCATCAAGGAATGTTTTAAAATATGTATTATCAAAATTACCATAATATTGATTATCTAGTGTAAATGGTGTTGTTGTAATAATACCATCTCTTGAAACAACAATATTATCTTTTTTATTATAATACCAACAAATACATGAAGTTCTCATATAAATTGTTTCTTCTACTTCAACTTCTTTTTTATTAAATAAACCCTTTATTTTTTTTATTTTACGATTAAACATGATATTTTTTTGCATAGTACTATATACATCATTAACACCAAAATCTTTATTTATTTTTAAATTTTCTTTAATATCCTTTAGTAATTCGTTATAACCTAAATTATAATTTAAAAACATGAATTCTTCATATTCTTCAGATCCTATAGTGTAAACTTTACCAGTTTTAATAACTCTATTATTTTTTACTTCTTTATTAAATCTTTTTGTATTTTTATAATAATTATAATCAAAAGGATAATATCCATAATAAAAATCATCATAATAAAAATTTTTATCACAATTAAATATTTTTTTATAATGAGAAATATTTTTTATAACAGGTTTAAAAAATGCGACTGATGTATCTTCAATTTTTCTAAAATAAAATTGATTATCTAAACCTATACATAATAACCCTATTCTATCATCCTTTACATCACGAGTAGTAGTTATACATCTACTATAAGGTTTTAAATAATCTTTTGGTATAAGCATAGGTTCACGATCATAATCAAAATGTGGATTATCTTTTTTATATTCTTCCTTATATTTTTTATAATCCTCTGCGGATAAAATTGTTATTTCTGGTTTCATAACCTCACCTACTTGCGGGTTATTATATCATATTAATTTTTATATGTAAACCAATATTCTTATTGCTTTATTTTATTTACTTTTAATATTATATTTGATAAAATTTATTTAGAGGTGTTTTGAATGAATAAAAGAGAAGATTATTTATCTTGGGAAGAATATTTTATGGGTGTTGCGAAATTAAGTGCTCAAAGAAGTAAAGATCCTAATACTCAAGTTGGAGCTTGTATAGTAAATGATGATAATAAAATAGTTAGTTGTGGATATAACGGTGCTCCTATAGGATTTAGTGATGATATTATGCCATGGGACCGTGAAGGAGATTTCCTTACTACTAAATATGCTTATGTAGCTCATGCTGAATTAAACGCTATTTTAAATTCTAACACAAATTTAAAAGGAACAACTATTTATGTAGAGTTATTTCCTTGTAATGAATGTGCTAAAGCTATTATTCAAGCAGGTATTAAAAAAGTTGTTTATGCATCAGATAAATATAATGGTACAGATGGTAATATAGTTGCTAAAAAGTTATTTGATGAATGTGGTGTTGAATACGTTCAATATAAAGAAAAACATAAAGTATATGAAATAAAATTATAAAAAGTTTTTATAACTTTTTTTATTCTAAGAGGTGTATTATGAAAAAGGTTTTAGTTTTAATTATTTTAATTATTTTAGTTGTTTGTGGATATCACTTCTATAATGATTATAAATTTAATCAATTTATAAAAAAAATAGAATCTGATAAGATTTCTATTGATGATTTTTATGTTTATGGTAATCATTTAAATTTTAGTGGTAGTATTGATGAAAATTATAAAGACGCTAAAATAATATTGAAATCTAAAAATAAAGAATTAGAATATGATATTAATATTAAAGATGATGAATATTATTTATCTAAAAAAATAAATGAAGGTATTAATCTAGATAAATTAGGTAGTGGTAAATATTATGTATTACTTAAATCAAATGATAAATATTATAGTTTTGAAAATAATACTAAATATAAAAATGTTACATACTACTCTACTATAAAAAATAATAAAACAAATAAAATGAATATTAATTTTAATAAATATTTTAATATTGATAGTAAAAGTATTAGTCCCAAAGGAGTATATGATATAACTATAGATGCTGGTCATGGTGGAGATGATACAGGAGCTATTAATGGAAGTCATTATGAAGCTGATTATACATATGAATATGCAATAGCATTAAAGAAAAAATTAGAAAGTAAAGGATATACTGTTAAATTAACTAGAGATGAAAATGATGGTATTAAAACATATGGTAAACATAGTAGAACTGCTATTCCATATGAAAGTCATTCTAAACTTGTTATATCAATTCATTTTAATAGTAGTGAGTCATATATAAGTCAAACAGGTTTTGAAGTATATGCATTAGATAATAGTAATTTATCATTTGCTTATGATTTAACTAATAATTTAGATAAAAATACTAGTTTAACTTATTCAACAAATACTGCTTATTTAAAAGATAAAGGTGTTTATTTAAAATATTTTAGACAAAGTGATATTGATTATATGAATAATCAAGCTGATTTAAATGGTTATAATTATTATAATATTACTTCTTCAACTCCATATTTATATATGTTAAGAGAAACTGGTGGAAGAATAACTAATGCTTTTGTAGATGGAAGAAATACTAAATATGAAGCTAATCCATATTATAAATCCAATATTGGTATTGAGGCATATTTATTAGAACTTGGATATATTAATAATAATAAAGATTTAAAAGTAATAGATAATGAAAAAAGTAATTTTATAAATAGTATTGCTGATAGTATTGATAAATATATGAAAAAATAACTCTTAATGAGTTATTTTATTATGAATAAAAATCTATCTTTACCACTTAGATCTTGTTCTACTATTACATTATCAAAATAATTTAATGCGTATTCTTTTAATATAGGACCTTGTAAATAACCTATTTCAAAAGCTATGATTGCTTTTTCTTTTAAATAATTATTAGCATTCTTAATTATTTCTTTATAATAATATAAACCTTCATCTTCCGCATATAAAGCATTATGTGGTTCATTATTTTTAACTATTTCATCTATTTCTTCATTATATGATATATATGGGGGATTAGATATAATTACATCATATTTTTTAGATAATGGTTTTAACATATCCCCTTCTATAAAATTAATATCTACATTATTTTTTATAGAATTTTCTTTAGCTACATTTAAGGCATCTTTAGATATATCTACTGCATCTATATTACAATTCAATTCTTTTTTAAGTGTAATTGCGATACATCCACTACCTGTTCCTAAATCAACTATATCTAAATTATCACTTAGATATTTTTTTATATATTTAATTGTTCTATCTACTAGTTCTTCTGTTTCAAATCTAGGTATTAATACATTTTTATTTACTATAAAATTATATCCATAAAAATCTACATTACCAACTATATATTGAACTGGTTCTCCATTTTCTAATCTTCTTATTCCCTCTTCTAATTTAGAAGGTTCTAGATATTTTTTTAAATAATCTATATCTGTCATTATTCTCCTCTAAGTTTTCTAGCTTGATCTTCGGTAATTAAGGCTTCTATTACTTTATCAATATCACCTTGCATTACTCTATCTAAAGTATTTAGTGTGAATCCTATTCTATGATCAGTTACTCTATTTTGTGGATAATTATATGTTCTTATTTTTTCTGATCTATCTCCTGTACCTATTTTACTTCTTCTTTCGTCACCTAATTCTTTTTCTTGTTCTCTTCTTCTTAAATCATATAAACGAGTTTGAAGTATTTTAATAGCTTTTTCTTTATTTTTTATTTGACTTCTTTCAGTTTGTGAATAAACTACAAGTCCTGTTGGAATATGTGTAAGTCTAACTGCTGAATCAGTTGTATTAACTCCTTGTCCTCCACAACCAGATGCTCTTGTAATATCTATTCTTACTTCACTCATATCTAGATCTGAATCTACTTCTTCTGCTTCTGGCATAACTAGTACAGTAGCAGTTGATGTATGAACACGTCCTTGTGTTTCAGTAGATGGTACCCTTTGTACTCTATGAGCACCTGATTCGTATTTTAATTTTGAATATACATTTTCTCCTTTAACCATGAAACTGATTAATGAATATCCACCTGCTTCAGATTTCTCTTCTTCCATTATTTCGATTTTCCATCCTTCTTTTTCAGCAAGTTTTTTGTACATTTCAAATAAATCACCAGCAAAGATATTTCCTTCATCTCCACCAGCAGCTCCTCTAATTTCAACGATAACATCTTTACCATCATTAGGATCTTTTGGAAGTAATAGAATTTCTATTTCTTTAGTTAATTCTTCTAATTTTTTAGTATTTTCTTCTAATTCTTCTTTAGCCATTTCTCCTAATTCTGGATCTTTAACCATTTCTTTCGCATCTTCAATATTTTGTTCTATTTTTTTATATTCTTGATATGCTTCATATGCATCTTTAAGTGATGCTTGTTCCTTAGTTAATTTTAATGTTTCTTTTACATTTGATACTACTTCTGGTTTCATCATTTCATTAGTTAATTCATTATATCTATTTTCGATGTTTTGTAATCTTTCAATCATAGTAACATCCCTTTCTAAAGCTTTTATAATTATACTATAATATGAAAAAATAAGCAATAATATGCTTATTTTTTTTATGGATTAATTCTACTTGGTCCTCTAAATAAGAACTGTGTTTCTTTAACACTTGGTATATCTAGAAGTAACATAGTAAATCTATCTACACCTATTGCGAATCCACCATGTGGAGGGCATCCATATTTAAAGAACTCTAAATAAAATTTAACATCATTATCTAGTCCTTTTTCTTTGGCATTCTTAACTATTTCTTCATATCTATGTTCTCTTTGGGCTCCTGTAGTTATTTCTACACCTCTCCAAATTAAATCATATCCTTGAAGTATACCATTTTCATCTCTCATATGATAGAATGCACGTTTTTCTGCAGGATAATCTGTTACAAAGATAAATTCATGATTAAATTTTTTCTTAGC
>OMSK01000072.1 GCA_900313725.1 uncultured Bacillota bacterium
TTATGTTCTAATAATACGTCATCTATTGGTTCTTGATATATTGTTTCACCACAATTTTTTACTTTATATACACCATCAAATACTATTTTAGCATCTGGAAATTCTCTAGTTGGAACTATTTCTTTAACCTCAACTGGAACTATTTCTTTTTTAGTTTCTTCAATTTTTGGTAATTTATCTTCTACATCAGAAATATAATTATTTACAAAAAATGTACCAACTACAATTTCTTTTTTACCTATAGAATGTTCTAATTTCTTTTTAGGCATAATTAAAGCAGGTGCTTTCATTTCATCATCTTTTGAAGTTTTTACTGGTTCTTTTTCAATTGATTTAGATTGTAGTACCTTTTGTTCTCTTATTTGTTCTTTTAATAAGGATTTCTTTCTAAATCTTTTATATATACTTTTCTTTAATTTTTTAGCTAAGAATTCTTGTTGTTTTTCAATAGATTCAATATATTTTATTAATTCATCTAATGAATAACCTGTATCTATACCTTTTTTAGTGTTTTCAAGATTTCTATATAAACCATCTAATGTAAATTTATTATTATTAAATTGTTCTCTATATTCTTCTGTTGTCAAATCATTATTATAATTATCTACCTTATTATATTTGTGTTTTTTTGACATAATTTCACCCCACGAATAAAGATTATACCACAAAATTTGAAAAATGCAAATTCAAAGAGATATTTATAGACAATTATTATATAATGTGATAAAATAATACCTAATTTTAGGAGGTTTTAATATGTTTAATAGTAAAATGTACAAATTAGAAGCATTCGCAAATTACTGTATAAATTTTTGTGATATTAAATCAGTAGATAATTTAGAAGAAATATTAACTTTTTGTATAAAATCAAGATATATTAAAACTGTAAAAGAGATGGATTATGTAAGATGTGTTTGTGCAATTCCATATGATAAAATGATAGATTATATAGATTATTATGATAAATGTGTCACTGATGAAATTTCTTTTGTTAATTTTATTGAAAAAATAGCTGAAAAACATAATGTACCATTTAGAGTTGCTAACAAACGATTTGAAGATGTTTGGAAGTTATCTAATTCTTTAATATATAAGAAAAAATTAGAAAAAATATATAATATTGATACTGAAAAAGCAAAAATAAAAAAATAACATTTAAATGTTATTTTATTTTTGTTTTAGGTTTATCTTCAATATCATTTGTTACTACTTCTTCATCATTAATTATGGTTTCTTTCATTTTTCTTGTTATTACACAATCACATAATCTTTTTAAAGTAATAATTGTTCCCTTTTTTGTTTTTTTCATAATACAATTTTTTAAAAATTTATCATCATTTGCATGACTACAATCATTGTCTATGAAATATTGTTTGAATTCTTCATAATTATCAAAAACATAAGCAATACTATAATCACATAATTCATCTGAATATTGTTTTAATGGTTCTTCAACTAATCCAAGGGCTTTCAAGTATATTTTTGCTTCTAAGTCTTTTTTCATCTTAATCACCTCTCAATAATTATCTATGCTTTTTTGATTCTTCTTCTACATAATTATATTTTATATTGCATAATTGTTCTACTTGATTTTTTAATTCTTTTTCATAATCTAATTTTTCTTGTGTAGACATATTTTTTGTTTTTTCTTCATAAATTATTTCACTAAGTTCTTTCATATTATGTTTTCTATTATTTCTATCAAATTGTTCTTTTTTTATTTCATTATTCATAATTTCACCCCATATTTAAAATTATACAATAAATATTTAAAATGTCAAAATAGTATTTATTTTATTTTTTTCTTATATTTATCACCAAAAAAGTTTTCTATTTCATTTTTAATATCAATTTTTTGTAAATACTCTACTATTTCATTCATATTCATATTATGTTTATATAAAAGATCACAAATAATTTCATAATATATATCAGCATATGAATATACCTCATCATCAACTATAAATTTTCTTTCAAAAGGATTATCATATTGTCCACAATATAGTTCATTTTGAAGTGGATTATAAAGTCTAATTAGAGACTCTTTATTAAAGTTTTCTTCTCTAACAATTAATTCTGGAATTGGAATTTCCATGTAACCTAATTTACTATTATTTTTAGTTTTAACATTAGAATAAAAACCATATCCCATTTGATCTATTAATTCTTCTTTAATTGTAAATACACCTATTAAAGAATCCTTATATTTTGGAATAAATATTTCAGCATGATTTTCAAATATAAAAAAATGTTTATAATTGATATCATTTTCGTAATTAAATGTATTATGATTTTTTATTCTATCATAATTTCTATTACTAGGATTTATCATATCTAATACTTCATTTCCAGATAAGCATCTATATACTACTTTTTCCATAATATCACCAAGCACCAATATTATACTAAAATTATATTAATTGTCAAATATATAATTTTCAATAATATTTTATAAATAATATAAAAAGTAGCAATAACTTTGTGCTACTTTTATTTACCTAATATTTTTTTATCTTCACTTGTAATTGAAATTTTTTCTTCTAATCTTTTATTTGCAAGTTTATTTCGAGTCATATAATCAACATATCCTTGATAAGTTTCTTTTGAAATTCCATCTATTATTGGCATTATTTCTTCATCATATGTAAGTTGTGAATATAAGTATTCATCTTTTAAACTCCAAGGATTTTTACCACCCAATTCACTAACAACAGTATTAGTATATAATTTCAGTCTATCTGAATTTTCTATTAAATACTCAGCAACAACGTAATTATTAATTTCTAATGCTAATGCAATTGCATTTCCCCATCTTCCACTTGGCAAAGGTAATCCCTCAGATAATTCTGCATAGTAATCTAATGATTCTCTATTCTTTTCGTCCATATAATAGCTATATTTTCTCATATACTCCACTAAACTTGCAGCTTTAATAAATGCACTTCTTCCCATTTTCAATTGTACAATTTGAATTTTTCCCATAATAAACCTCCCCTTAGTGACACATACTATAACATATAATTTTTAAAAATGCAACTATTATTATAAAAAGCAATAAATTTGATCAAGTCTTTTTAAAGTAAATAAAAAACAAACTTTATAAAAAGTTCGAATAATTCAAATTTGGTTCGAACGATGCAATCACTAAAGAAGATTTATATCAATCAGTATATTTATTTTACAAAAAAATTTAAAAGTAGCAATAACTTTGCTACTTTATATTATTAAATTGATTGGTAATTTTTATATCTTGGTTTTATTAAAGGAAATTTTCTTTTTACATATCCTTTTGAATTTGATATTATATCTTCTTGGTCTTTGACTTGTTGCTTTTTTATATTTCTTACCATTTGTCTGTAATCATAATTATCTATTAGATACCAATCATCAAAGTTCCAAAATTCAGCAATACTATACATTTTCATAAATGCATATACTCTCATATATGCAGGTAATGAGAAAAGTTTCTTCTTAGTACTTTTACTAAGATTATTTTTCATTAATAAAACATAATCTTCAATTGATTTTTTAAAATCTTCAATTATTTTTTCCGAACAATTATTAATAAGTTTTTCATGATATTCATGATTATCTTGCTTGGTTTCTTGAGTGAATTCCTCTCTTATTTTTTCTAATTTAGAATCATTTGTATCCAAATTATAGAATGGTTTAAGTAATTTATCAGAATCATCAACAATTTCATCTTTTTCCCAATACCATTCACAATCATTTATTGTTTCATATAATTCGGTTTGAAATTCTTTCTTTCCATTTTCATCTAAGCTCTCATAAAATTTCTTAAGATTGCTAAACTGAATAGTTTTAAAAGATAATTGTTTAAGAATTAAAAACCATTTTCTATATTCTCCAGGATTTAACCTAATTAATTCGTTAATATAATCAATTCTCTCTTCTAATGACTTATTATTAAAATTTTCAAATTCCTTTTCAATAGTTGAATTTTTATGTTTTTCAATTCTAATTTTTAATTCTTCATTTGTCATATTTTTTCCTCCATTGATTTATTATTATAATATTATATTTAAATTTGTCAATTTTTTACTTGATAAAATTTACTTTTTTTAATTATTTCTTTCATTGAAAGACTCTTTCCCAAACAAGAAAAAAATCAATTCTAATTTAGAATTGATTGTCTATTTATTCTCAAAACTATAAAAAGTTTGAGTAATTCAAATTTGGTGGAGATGAGGAGAATCGAACTCCTGTCCAAAAATACGCGAGTATAAATATCTACAAGTTTAGTTTACTAATAAATGTCCTAAATAATACGTTAGTAAACAAACAATTATTTAGTAAGTCTTTAAATTTCGTTATTACTTCAAGACTAAGTAATAATATATCCTATTTATATGAGCCCTTCTAAAATCCAATAGGAGAAAATTAAAGAAGAGCGCATGCCTTTATATTAAATTAGGCGAATGCTACAGCGTTTCCTCTGAAAGCTCTAGCAAATGCATTTTTTAATTTGTTTCCGTTTATTCGGTTTTTGTACGTAAGGAGTACCTTCCACTTGCCATTTATACCTAAATATTCCTGTCGAAACCTAAGCATCCCCGTGATAAGAATTATACCATACAAACAAATATTTGTAAATATAATTCTTTGATTAATTTATTTTTTTTCTTTTAATGTTAATTTTTTGAAATAACAATTTTTTTCTACTAATTCATTATATGTTCCTTTATCTATTATGTTACCATCTAATACTATAAATATATTATCAACATTTTTAATAGTATTTAATCGATGAGCTATTATTACAAATGTTTTATTATTTAAATTATATAAATTTTTCATTACTTGTTTTTCTATTAAATTGTCCATAGCTGATGTTGCTTCATCAAGTATTACTATTTTAGAATTATCAAAGAATATTCTTGCTAATGCTATTCTTTGTCTTTCTCCTCCTGATACAAGTATTCCTTTTTCACCTAATTCAGTATCTAAACCATCTGGTAATTTATCATAAAATTCTTTTAAACATACTAATTCTAATACCTTTTCTATTTCTTCATCTTTTACCTTTTTATCAAATACAATGTTTTCTCTTAATGTTCCATCAAATATTATAGAATCTTGTGATATGTATGTTAAATACTTATAATATGATTCTAAATCAATATTTTTTAAATCTTCATTATCAATTAATATTTTCCCTTTGTTTGGTTTTATTAAACCTGTTATTATTTTTATTATTGTTGATTTTCCACTACCAGTTTCTCCTACAAAAGCAACTGTTTCATTTTCTTTTATAGTGAAATTTATATTTTTTAATACTTTTTTATTTGGATAACTAAATTCTACATTTTTTAATTCAATATTTCCTATTTTATTTATTTTTATACCACTATTTATATTAGACACATCTTTTATATCTAATAATTTTACATATCTTTTAACAGCTTGTTTATTTAACTTATAATCAATATATTCTACATTAAAAATAGCTATTGGTTCATATACTTTACCAAGTAAAGCAATGATTGCGACTATTTCACCTAATGATAAATTTTTACTATAAAATACATATATTAACATTACTATTTTTAAAGCCGCTACTATGATTCCAAAAGCAGTAAAAAATATCTCATGAATTAATTTTATTTTAGTTTTTCCATTAACTATATTTTTAATACCTTTTTCAGTTAATCTTATTTCACTATCATATTTTTTGTTTGTTCTAAATATAACTAATTCCATAAAACCACGTATTAAATGTTTATTTAATATTTCACCACTAACTAATACTTTTTCTTTTATTGAATATAATTTTTTTAATAATAATTTTGTTATTATCATAACAAATAAATATCCAATTAATACTATGAATAGTAATTTTATATTTATACTAGCAATATAAATTAAACTAAATATTGCGGTTGGTATTAAATATCTTATTATTTTGAAATGATAATTCATCAAACTATCAGCAGCAGCAATTGATCCTTCTTGAACTCTTCCAGATATTATTCCTGTACCTATTTTTTGATATTCAGAGTATTCTATGGTTTTCATTTTCTTTAATGCTTGTAATTTAAATGATAAAGGTAATCCATTTTTTAATTGTTGTTCTGGATAATTTTCTATATAACCTAGTAATTGATTTAATAACATAATTATTCCATAAAAAATTATCAAATTTAATGTTAAATTTCCAATTTCAAATGAATCTAATATTTTTTGAAATAAATTTACTTCAAAAACATTTAAGAAATTTATTATTATTCCAATTAATACATAAAAGATTATTAATTTTTTGTATTTTTTTATTACTTCCTTGTATAATTTCATATTAATCTCTCCTTCTTATTATTTAATGTGGTATCAAAAAAGAACCTCCTCTCTTCTCATAGCAAAAACTACCACAATTTTTCTATGGTTAATTTTTTGCCATTCATGAAAAGATTCTAAGGTTCTTATCATTACTAACCCAATAGTTAAACTATTTCACGGTAGTGTTCCGCGAATGGTCGAATTAGATCACTACGTCTTTATAATAACATTTATTATTTATTAAGTCAATTTTTTATGTTATTATATATATGTGATTTATATGAATGAAGAGAATTTAATAAAATATTATAACAAGTTTAATGAAGAAAAAAGATTAGATAGTAAACATAATCAAATTGAATTTATTACTGCATTAAAATATATTAATAAATATATTAAAGATGGTGATAAAATTGTTGATATAGGTGCTGGAACTGGTAGATATAGTGAAATATATAGTAATAAAGGTTATGATGTTACAGCAGTTGAACTTGTTAAACATAATTTAAAACAAATTGAAAAAAAAGGTATTAAGTGTTTTCTTGGAAATGCTACTAATTTGAATATGTTAGAAGATAATAGTTTTGATATTACCTTACTATTTGGTCCAATGTATCATTTAATTAGTATGGATGAGAAAATAAAAGCATTAGAGGAAGCTAAAAGAATAACTAAACCTGATGGTTATATATTTATTAGTTATTGTATGAATGAATTTGCGATTATTAAACATGGATTTATGGATAATAATATATTAGATGAATTAGAAATAATTGATGATAATTTTAAAATTAATCCTAAAGAAACTGATCTTTATTCATTTGTAAGATTAGAAGATATTGATTATTTAAAAGATAAAGTTGGATTAACTAGAATTAAAATTATTAATCAAGATGGTCCTACTGAATATATGAAAAATATTATAAATAAAATGGATGATAAAACATTTGAATTATTCATTAAATATCATTTATCTACTTGTGAAAGAAAAGAATTATTAGGTACTGGTAGACATATATTAGAAATATTAAAAAAAGACATTGTATAATGTCTTTTTAGTTATTTTCTTTTAAGAATTCAATTGCTTTTTTCATTTCAGTGTCATATTTAACCATTTCTATTCCACCAAACATTTCAACAAATTGATCTTTTTCCATTTGATATTTTTTAGCCATTTCTTCTGCTTCTTTTTCAGCTTCTTTATCAGTAACATTGATATTTTCTGCTTTTTTAACTTCTTCAAGTAAGAATCTTGATTTAATTCTCTTAATAGCTTCTTCTCTCATTTGATCTTTTAAAGCATCTTCATTAGCATTTGTAAATTGATAGAATTGTTCTAATGTAATTCCTTGCATTTTTAAATTTTCTTCATATTGGTGAATCATTCTATCTAATTCATCATTAACCATACCATCTGGTACTTCAACTTCCATATTTTCAATTGCTTTATCTAAGATATTATCAATATAGTGTTCTTCAGCATGATGTTCTTTATGTGCTTTAATATTAGTTTCTAATTCTTTTCTTAAAGCTTCTTCTGAATCTACACCTTCCATACCTAAATCTTCAAAGAAATCTTTATTCATTTCTGGTAAAACTTTAGTTTTAACTTCGTTAACTTTTACTTTAAATACAACTGGTTGTCCTTTAAGTTCTTCTGAATGATATTCTTCAGGGAAAGTAACATTAATATCTTTTTCTTCTCCTGCTTTCATACCAACGATTTGTTCTTCAAATCCAGGAATAAATGTATTTGATCCTATTTCTAATGAATAGTTTTCTCCTTTTCCACCATCGAAAGCAACACCATCTTTAAATCCTTCAAAATCAATTACAGCTGTATCTCCGTTTTCAACTTTACCTTTTTTAGTTTCCATTTCAGCATATCTATTTCTTAATTCATTTAATGCATTATCAATTTCTTCTTTAGATACTTTTGTTGATTCTTTTTTAACACCTAGTTTAGTATATTTTCCTAATTTTACTTCTGGTCTACCAGTAATAGTAAATAAGAATTCTACATATTCACCAGTAATAGATTTAAGTGCTATTTCTGGTTGTGTTACTATTTCTACATCTTTATTATCATCTAACATTTTTTTATAAGCATCTTGAAGTACATCATCTGCAGCATCTAACCAAAGATTAGTTTCTCCATATTTTTTAATAAATACTTCTTTTGGAGCCTTTCCTGGTCTAAAACCATCTATTTTTGCTTTTTTATTTGCTTTTTCAAATGCCTTATTAATAGCATCTTGCCATTCTTTTCCTTCTACTTTTATTGTTATTTCTTTTACATTCTTTGCCATAATTTCCTCCTCAATACCTCTATAGTATATAATAAAATTTATTAAAATACAAGTAAAATAACTAGATTTCTAGTTATTTTATTTCTAATATTTGAACTTCATATTTTCCATTAGGACTATCTACTAAAACAATTTCATTTACTTTTTTATTTAAAATGGCTTTTGCGATTGGAGATTCATTAGAAATTTTGTTTTCAAATGGATCTGCTTCTTTAGAACCTACAATTGTAAATTCTTCAATATCTCCATCTTCTACATATTTAATTTTAACTGAATTACCAATTGAAACTTCATCAGCAGTTGTTTCTTCAATTACTACTGCATGTTCTATCATTTGTTCTAATTCAATTATTTTGTTTTCAACTTCTGCTTGAGCTGCTCTTGCAGCGTCATATTCAGCATTTTCTGATAAATCACCTAATGCTCTTGCTTCTTTTAAAGATTGAATTACTTCAGGTCTTCTTTCCATTTTTAAATAATCAAGTTCAGATTTCATTTTTTCTAATCCTTCACTTGTAACATATACTTCATTAGTATTTGCCATATTTCTCACGCTTTCCTTTTTTGTATTTTTTTAATACTTGCAAAATAATACTATAAATTTTATTATTTGTCAAGTTTTTTTCTAATCATATCAAATTGATGTATATCTGCATCTATTTTTAAATACACTATTTGTCTAGGATGATTTACTACATCAATTAATTCGTTTTCTTCATCCCATATTTTATCAATAGTTAATTCTATTATATTATGATTTGGGCCAAATATTTCTACTATATCTCCCTTTTTAAAATAATTTCTTTGTTCAATAGTTGCCATTTTAAGATAATCATCATAATCAAGTACTATTCCTAAGAAATCTTGATTAGATATTTCTTCTCTTCCATTATAGTAATTACATGTAACATCATTTACTCCATTAAAGAATTGTGGTACTGCATCTCTATTAGCAACATTTCTTAAAATACTTTCTAATTTTTTATCATATTTATATTCTTTATTTTCTAAATATGAATCTATTATTTTACGATATGTACTTACTACAGTAGCAATATAATAAACTGATCTCATTCTTCCTTCTATTTTAAATGATGTTATTCCCATATCTATCATATCTGGAATATATTTTAACATTGATAAATCTTTAGCACAAAA
>OMSK01000043.1 GCA_900313725.1 uncultured Bacillota bacterium
GTTATATGTCCTGTTAGCTCAGCAGGTAGAGCATCTGACTTTTAATCAGAGGGTCGGCGATTCGAGTTCGCCACAGGACACCATTTAAAAATTAAACCTCTTAAGAGGTTTTTTTGTTGCCTTTATTTTTGATTTATGCTATTCTTATAATAGGTGATACTATGCAAATGAATGTTGAAAATATTATTACATATTTTAAATTAAAAAATATAAATGGAGAATTTGAAGAATACATTTTGTATCATAATGGTATTGATAGAAACAATATAAATATGGCTAAAGTAGTACGTGAAAATAATATTACTAAGTTAATGAAACCATCAACTGACTCATTAGATATATTAAAAAAAATAATTCAAAATTTAATAAGTGTTAATCCAAATGGATTTGTATTTTCTCAAAATAAATATCAATATATAGATTTATATTATTTTAATAATAAACAAGTTGAAGTGGTAGATACTCAAAAAGTACAATTAACAGATGAACAATATAGTAATATAGTTAAATGTAAATTTTTGATGTATCCATATGATAATTTACCTAGAAAAAGAATGGCAGATAGTAAAACAAAATATAGTGCATTAGCGGATACTATGTCATTAGTAATATCATCAATACTAATGTTATTAATTATTGGTGGATTAGTCGCATATCAATTTGATTGGAATTTAATTAAAGATGGAGTTTTTAATCTTTATAATATAGTACGTGAATTATCACTTTATGATTTATATATTAATAATTATTTAATAATTCAATTAGTTATTTTTACTTTATTATTATCAATAATTGCTTATAAATCAGAAAGTAGTAAACCAATAATTGCTTGGTTTGGATTTACAATATCATTAATTGTGATATTTGTATTATGGAATCACTTTAGTGATTTAAAATATTTTGGAACAGATTACTTAAATTCAATTAAAGTTATATCATTATATTCTATATGTTCTTCTACAATAATTACAGTAGCTTATACATTATGTAAAGAAGTAGTAACATTAATTACTAAAAAATTTAGTCTATGTAATTTTGTAACATATTATGCAATGTTCTTTATATTATTTACATTCTCATTTATTGGATTAGGATTATTCTATAATAACTATTTACTAGAACATGTAATGGAATTAATAACTAAATTAATATAGGAGGTATACATGAAAAAGATTATAATAATTGGAATACTTAGTGTAATTGTATTAATACTTAGTATACTTGGAATAGTTAAATATAGTGAGAATAATTCAATAAATATTGGATTTGGTATAGGTAATTCTGGTATTGGAACAAATATAAACGAAGGAAGAACAAAAAAAGGAAGTTTTCTTAAATGTGAAGAATATCAAGATACATTATTAATTACAAAATATTTTGATTTAAGTGATGGAACATTAAATAGAATAATGCAATATAAAGCAGAAGGAGATATTCCTGCTGATTATGTTAAAAAGTATAGTAAATCTGAATTAAATGGAGAATTACTAGAATTATTATGTGCCAATGATAAAGATAAAGCACTTTGTGGAAATGTAAAAATAAATTGGAATAATAATCATGTAATTATGACATTTGCTGTAGATTTAAATAGCTATTATAATAAAGTAATTGAAGGAATAAATGAAGCTGAATTGATGAATCAAATTAATAAATCAAATACCAAATGTGAAAAAGTAGTGAATTCACCAATATATTCAACTATAATAGATCCAGCAGGTACATATTATAATATTATTAAAAAATATTATAATGATTATAAAGTAGAAAATAAAGAACAAGAAAAACAACCAGTTGAAAACAAAAAAACTCCAACTACTATTAATAGTGTTAATAAAGTATGTAAAGAACTATCAACTGGTAATTACAATGATATAAGAAGTGAAGGAATTAGTTTTATATTCTATTGTAACAAAAAAGTTATTAATCCAACGATAAATGTAAATATAACTAAAAGAGTAGATAACACTAATTCTTCATTTGAAAATAGTAAGAAATATTTAAAAGAAAAATATTGTGATAAATATCATTTTAGTAATTGTACTTATACTAAAATTGAAGGCGGTATAAAATTGGTCGCAGAGTGTAAAACAAATTACAATGGATTAGATCCAAATGACATAGAACAATTATATGATATTGGTCAAAATATAGACCAAGCAATGAATTCAGTTTGTAAACAATAAAAAGATGATTAAATTCATCTTTTTAATATTATAAAAATATGTTATGATTATAATAGGTGATAGCATGAAAATAGATGATAAAACAATATTAACCTACTTTAAAATAAATAATAATAATAAAGAGGTTGAATATGTTTTATATTCAAAGGAAAATGAATTAAATAGTTTATATATTTCAAATGTATATCATACAGAAAATGGATTTAAATTTATTAAACCACATCAAGAAGATTTAGATAAATTAAAAAAGATAGTTCAAAATTTAATTAGTACTAATCCAAATGTATTTATATTTACTCAAAATAAATATCAATTTATTAATTATGTATTGTTTGCTAATAAAAGTATTTCTTTTGAAGAATATCAAAAAGTACAATTAACTGATGTACAATATAGTAATTTATTAACAAATAAATATTTAAAATATCCATTTGGTGATGTGGATGTAATTGAACCTAGTAAAAGAGAATTCAGTGCAGAAAATGATAAAAAATCAATAATTATATCATCAATTGTATTAGTGTTATTTTTTGGATTTTTAATATTTAATATACCTAATTTTATTGATATAATTTTTAAAAAAGATTTAATGTGTTTATCAATAGCTACATTTAATTTACAAAATATTTTCGAAATAACAAAAGTAATACCATATTTTTTATTTCAAATGTCGGTATTGACATTAATATTAGCAGTAATTTCCTATATTTCAGAAGAAAAACATCCAATAATATTTTACTTAGTAGGAATAATAGTTATATATTCAATTTCAATGTTATATCTTGATTCTATTCATATTTTAAATATTAAATTCCTACATAAATACATTATTAAAATATTTGGAATATATGCATTAGTACATTCTATAATAGTTACTCTTTCATACTATGGAGCAAAAATAGTAACTATAGCTGCAACAGAATATTTAAAAGTTAAAAACTTTATAACACATTATACAATCTTTTTAGCAGCATTTTTATTCTTACTAATAGGAATAACATTATTCTATAATAATACTCTATATGATGATGTTAATAGATTTATTACTCATCACGTTATAGGAGGTGTTTATTAATGGATAAGAAAGCAAGTTTAATTATAGCGGCAATTATATTTGTAATTGCTATAATAGGCTATATTATGAATATAGGCTATAGCACAGATACATATGGTTTAAATTTATATGATATGACTGGTACAGTTAATAAAGGTGAAACACAAAAAAAAGAAGAATCTAAAACTTATAACATTCCCAAAACAGAAACAACCTTAAGTACATATAGATCATCTACATTTGGATTCATTGATTCAATTGAATACTATGCTGGCCTTAGTCAGGTTCAAGAAAACAATGTTATAGTACCAGTTAAAGTTGTATGTGTTAAAGAAGACAACCTTGGATGGTTTAGTGCAGATTATACGAAGGATAATGAATGTAAAGAATTTATGGATAAAGTAGAACTTAATGGAAGAGGTAAAAAACCTGATAAGGCTACTATTATATTTGATGAAGAAGGAAAAATACAAGATAATAGTAAATTTACATATAAAAATATTACTTGTATATATAATGATCGTGATGTTAAATGTAACTAAAAAAGACAGATATCTGTCTTTTTATTTTTCAACAACATCTTCAATAAACTTTTTAACTTCTTTTTTTCCTTTTCTCAATGCTTTTCTACGAGCTTTCTTATCATAATGTAAATAAATCATAATAATTATAATAACAGCTATAGTAATAAGAATTTTATATTGTATTTTTAAATTCATAAAGAAGGTAGTAATATCAAATTTATCCTTCCACATACCAAGCTTTTCACTTTTAGCTTTAGATTCTAGTTTTTTTAATTCTTTAGTATATGCATAATCACCATATAAATATTTAACTTCTGCATATCCTTTTTTTACTAAATCTTTTTGTAAATTTTTATTATCAACGATTATCCAAGCTAAATATCTACCATATTTATCTTCTTTTTCACTACCGTCATCAAATTCTAATTCTATAGTTTTAGCTTTTTTTAATTTATTACAAGTGTAATCAGCAGCTTCAACACCATAAAATTCCCCTTTTTTATCGCCATGTTTTATCTCAGGAGCATTAATTGCTAGAAATCTTACTTTTATAACTTTTTTATTTAAAATAAAGTTTGCAGTATCACCATCTACACAGGATTTAAACTTAACTTCAACTCTTTCATTAGCTTTTACTACACTAGGTATTATAAACATTAAACTAATTAATAATATTATTTTCTTTTTCATATACCCCACCTATTATAATTATAATAAAAAAACTCTTTACATTCAAGTATTTTCTGTGCTATACTATGAAAGGCTTAAAGGGAAGTGTTTGTATGAAAAATATAAGAAATGTCGCAATTATAGCCCATGTTGACCATGGTAAAACTACATTAGTAGACCAATTACTTAAACAATCAGGTACATTTAGAGAAAATGAACAAGTAGATGTAAGAGTAATGGATTCAAATGATATTGAAAAAGAAAGAGGAATAACAATACTTGCTAAAACAACAGCAATTAATTACAAAGATTATCGTATTAATATTCTAGATACTCCAGGTCATGCTGACTTTGGTGGAGAAGTAGAAAGAATTATGAATATGGTTGATGGAGTATTATTAGTTGTAGATGCATATGAAGGAACAATGCCTCAAACAAGATTTGTTCTTAAAAAAGCATTAGAAGCAGGAGTTACTCCAATTGTTGTAGTTAATAAAATTGATAAACCAACAGCTAGACCATTAGAAGTAGTAGATGAAGTTCTAGATTTATTTATTGAATTAGGAGCAGATGAAGATCAATTAGAATTTCCAGTTATTTATGCATCAGCTTTATCAGGTACTTCAAGTTATGATCCAGATTTATCTACACAAGAAGAAACAATGGATCCAATTTTAGATACAATTATTAAATATATTCCAGCACCAGATGTTAAAGAAGGTTCATTACAATTCCAACCAGCATTATTAGATTATAATGACTTTGTAGGAAGAATTGGTATTGGTGTAGTTAAAAGAGGAAAAATAAAAGTAAATCAAATGGTTTCATGTGTTAGATTAGATGGAACTATTAAACAATTTAGAATCGCTAAATTATTTGGATTTATGGGTCTTAAAAGATTAGAAATAACTGAAGCAGAAGCAGGAGATATAATTGCCATTTCCGGATTACCAGATATAAGTGTAGGAGAAACTGTTTGCGAAGTAGGATTAGAAGATGCCTTACCACATCTTAGAATAGATGAACCAACATTACAAATGACATTTGGTGTTAATACTTCACCATTTGTTGGTAGAGAAGGTAAATTTGTTACTGCTAGACAAATAGAAGAAAGATTAAAGAAAGAAACAGAAAGAGATGTATCTTTAAAAGTAGCTCCAAATGATAATGAATCATTTATTGTATCAGGTAGAGGAGAATTACATTTATCAATTTTAATTGAAAATATGAGACGTGAAGGATTTGAACTTCAAGTATCTAAACCAGAAATAATTATTAAAGAAATAGATGGTACAAAATGTGAACCATTTGAAGATGTTCAAATTGATGTTCCAGAAGAATATGTAGGATCTGTAATTGAAGCTCTAGGTAATAGAGAAGGAAATATGGAAAATATGACTAATCATGAAAACCAAGTTAGACTTAATTATGTAGTACCATCAAGAGGATTAATTGGATTCTCAACAGAATTTATGACAATGACAAAAGGTTATGGTATGATTAACCACGTATTCAAAGAATATCGTCCTATGGTAAGTAATACAGTAGGAGAAAGAAAACAAGGTGTTCTTGTTTCTATGGAAAATGGTAAAGCAACAGCTTATGCAATTGGTGCTTTAGAAGATCGTGGTGTTATGTTTATTGAACCAGGTACTGATGTATATGAAGGAATGATTATTGGTGAACATAATCATGAAAATGATTTAGCTGTTAACGCAGTTAAAGGTAAAAAGCTAACAAATACACGTGCGGCTGGATCAGATCATACAGTAGTACTTAAAAGACCAAGACAAATGAGTCTTGAAGTATGCTTAGATTATATTAATAGTGATGAATTAGTAGAAATTACACCACAAAATTATCGTTTAAGAAAAAGAATTTTAAATACTAATGAAAGAAAAAAATTTGATAGTAAAAAGTAGGTTTATACCTACTTTTCTTTGCTTTCAAAAAATTTTTCAATTGGAACATCTAATACTTTAGCTATTTGTTCCAAGGTATCTATTGATAAAGTTTGATGAGTTACTGATTCTAATTTAGCAATAAAACTATCACTAAGTAATAATTTTTCAGATAAAACTCTTTGTGTCCATCCTTTTTGCTTGCGATAATATTTTATATTTCTACCTATAACATTATAGATATTTTCAACATTACTTCCCATATATATCACCACTTTAATTTTCGCATAAAAAACCTATCTTTTTAAATAGATTAGTAGTCTATACAACTTTTAACAAAAAATAAGAAAAAAATCAAATTAATTAACTTGATTTTTTAAATAATAATTTCTTAGTTCTTTAAATCTTTGATAATGAACTACTTCCCTTTGTCTTAAGAAAGATAATGGTTTTAAAACATCTTTATCATCTGTTAAATCCATTAAATGTTCATAGGTTGCTCTTGCTCTTTGTTCTGCTGCCATATCACTTTCTATATCAGCAATATGATCTCCACTTGTTTCTATATACATAGTAGAAAAGGGTACTCCATTTGGATCAGCAAAAAATAATCCAGAATCATGCATTGCAAAATGTCCACCTAATCCTGCTTCTTTTAATTCTTCTATAGTAGCTCCTTTCATTAATTGATAAATCATAGCACTTATCATTTCTAAATGAGCTAATTCTTCAGTAGCAATATCAGTAAGTAAAGCCTTTCCTTTATCATCTGGCATAGTATATCTTTGATTTAAATAACGAAGAGCAGCTCCTAATTCAGAATCAGGTCCTCCATATTGACTCATTAGGTATTTTGCCATTTTTAAATCTTTTCTTTTAATATCTACAGGATATTGTAATTTTTTTTCATATAAAAACATATAAACCTCCTAATTTTCCCATGGCCATGGTTCATTATCCCAAGCCCAAGGTACTTTATTTAAAGCATCA
>OMSK01000084.1 GCA_900313725.1 uncultured Bacillota bacterium
ATACATAAATATTATCATCTTCATAGTTTGTGTTATCTAGTACATAAATATTATTAATATTATCTATTTCATTAATTAATTCTTCATTTTTATAATATACTCTTTTACTTTTTGCTCTTTTAAACATATCATGATTACCTAATGATATTAGTACAATTGTATTTTTAGATATTTCTTTTAACCAATTAATTAACCTATCTTTTTCATTTAATACTTCTATATCATTATTGGAATCTATTAAATCACCAGGTATTAATATATAATTTGGTTGTTCTTTATTTATATAATTTGTAATATAATTTAATTTTTTATCTTTAACACATTTACTAAAATGTATATCACTCATAATCATTATTTTTATATTATTCTTATTATATAAATCATATCTTGTTGTATGAAAGCATCTCATATAATCACCTACACCATTATATAGAAATAATTAATATGTGTCAAAAATTATATTAAAATCATAAAATATATTGTAAAAATAAAATTTATTTGTTATAATTAAGTAGTCGATGGGTCTATAGCCAAGTGGTAAGGCATGGGACTGCAACTCCCTGATCGTTGGTTCAAATCCGACTAGGCCCTCCATTTAAAATTAAAACGAACTATTTAGTTCGTTTTTTTTATTTTATATGAAATGGTAAATTTTTCATTCTAATTCTTACTGTTTTAGCAAGCATATCTGGATCATCTAAAAATTCATTTTGTATTTCTGAAAATGATAATCCAGATCCATTATAATATATGTATGGATTTTGAATAACTTCACTACCTAAATCATAACTTAACAAACATCCATCCTCATTACCACCTAGTCCACAATTAAAATTGAATTGTTCTAAGTTCTTAAATGGACTTGTTCCATTTATAGTTGATGTAAGTGATCCTTTAGGATAGGAATTTTGTGAATAACCATCATCATCATTTTTAAAAAATGAATAAGCAACTAAATAGTCATAAAATTCCCTAGCTATATTTAAATACTCATCAATTGATTCTTTACTAAGTACATTAAAATCTTTTGTGTCTGTATAGACATCATTAACCGAACTTATTTTTTGAGTGTATTCATCTATATTCGTGTTCAATCTATGCTTCTTGCCAATTATAAAAAATCTATGAAAAAATTCATTATACGATTCGTTTTGATCTCTAAAAAAAATATTATTACAATCATCATCAATATTTTCAAAAACAAAACGTGCTTCTTCTTCCTTTCTTTTTTCCCATTTATAAACCGAAAAATTAAGATCTGGTAAATCTTTAGATTTTTCTCTGATAAGATTATACTGTTCATTAAACCAACTAATAATATCATATAATGAAATAGTTAAATCTGATTTAACTATTTCATCATATAAATTATATGATTTACCTATTTCTAATCCAAGTAATTGAATTATTTCTTTTTCCCTTTCAAATCGGAAAAAATGAGAAATAGACTTAGGACGAGAATAACATCTATTAAACAAAAATAATTTAATTGATTCATATTTAGCCAAACTAATAGCTCTTTCTTTTATATTTTCCATATACTTCCTCCAGGTAACTAATAGTATATACTAATTTCTTAATTTGTCAAACAAATTCTTTTATAATAATTAAGCTAAAGCAACACCAACCTATATATAATTATAACTTTAAAATTAAAAATCTTCTATTGGAAATAATTTAAACTTGTGGTAAGAAGTATATAGAAATTGATATGAATTGTATTAATTTCTAAGTGTGATGGAAAAGTTATAAATAACTTAACCAATCGCACTATTATAAAATTAAAATGAACTATTTAGTTTGTTTTTTTATTTTAACTAATACTGGTTTTCTATTGTGATATATTGTAATATTATCAAATCCTATATATTCTAAGATATCATAAGCAATATTAAAATTGCTTGCTAAATCTTCTTTTTTATGAGCATCTGATCCAATAGTAATTATTTTACCACCTAATTCTTTATATCTTTTAATAATATCAATATTGGGATGTGGTACTCCTAAACCATATCTAATACCTGATGTGTTTATTTCAATCCCTTTATCTGATTTTATAATAGATAATAATATTTCATCTAATAATTCATTAAACTCGTTATAATCTATTTTAGTCATAACATCTCCATAATATTTAATAACATATCTTATTACATAATCTAAATGGCCATATACATCAAATTCATTTTTATATATTTTAATATTATTAAGTACTTCATTTAAATAATTTACTATTGCATCATGTGGTGTTAATCCTTCAAAAAATGATTTATCATAAGCCATGTCTTTTCCACATGTAATATGAGATGATCCTATAATAAAATCAAAATTATTTTCTTTTACCATATTTGATATTAAATCATATGATTCAGGTCTTAATCCTATTTCAATCCCAAAATTTGTTTTAACTAAATTATCATTTTTATTTTTATAATATTCTTTTTGATAATTAACAATATCTAATGATTTTAAATTAGTATTTATTCCTGTATAATCATCAAAATGTTCTGTAAATGTTATTTCACTTATATTATTATTTCTAGCAAATTCCATATGTTCTTTTATTGTAGATATTCCATCATGACTTATTGTACTA
>OMSK01000022.1 GCA_900313725.1 uncultured Bacillota bacterium
AAAATATAATGGATATGTTAATGTAGATAAGAATTCTTTTATATTTTTTTTATTAATATATGGTTCTTTATCATATAATTCAAATTCCATTTGTTGTTTAAACTTTTCATCAATATCTTCATTTAATAAATCTTTATATTCATATATTCCTTGATTATATAATTCAAATTTTTTAGAATTACGCATTCTTCTTATATTAAATACATTAAACTCATTTAAATGTTTTGTACAATATTTAAAGAATGGACAATCATATGGAGTAACACAATGCATTCCTAAAAACTCTTCTGGTTCACTCTTTTGTTCCATATAATTATTTATTTCTTTTATTTTTTTATCAACTTTATCATAATTATCTAATGCTTCATTTGTAACATCACTTATATTAAATAATTTAGAAAGTTCTAAATTACCGTGTCTTTCATAATTACTATTGATATAAACTATACATGCTTTTGTTATATTGTATCCTAAACTTTTTAATACATATACTTGATATGATATATCTTCTATATATATATCTTTTACTTCTGTAGAACTTTTTACTTCATATATTTCAAAATTATCTTTATCTTTTTTTAATATATCTACACTACAGAAATTATTGTTATAATTAAATGATGCTTCGGTAATTACTACTTTATCTAAATGTAATAAATTTTGTGTATCACTAATCATTATCTTTAAATCATCATTAAATGATACATCTATATGAAAACCAAATAAATCTTTTGCTAGTTCCCCTACTTCTGTACCATTATCAAGTACTGATTCATTTAGTTCTTCTTTTTCTTCTGGTTTATTAGTATCCAACCATAACAATTTATTACATTGTACTGCATTACAATACTTAGATTTTGATAACATACTATCACCTACAATTTTACTTTATTATCGAGTATTTGTTTTTCAAAGTGTTGATAATCTATTGATTCATATTCAGGATTCCAATCTCCACCCCATTCAAATCCTCTTTCTATAAATAATTTATATACTAAATCATCATGGGTTATAACATGAGGAATACTAGAATCTCTATTACTTGCATAATACATTTCATTACCATCTAATTTACTATAATCTAGTTTACCATTTCTATTTATTATATATGGATTATTATATGGATTTATATCAATCGCAAGACCTAATGCATGATATGATAAATAATCTTTATCTTCAATTATACGATAATTAAAACAGGAAGTATTATTATTTTTTATAGAAATACCATCTGTTTCTAAATTATCACCTGTATAAAATTTATCTATTAATTCTACACTTTTAAGTTGATATTTATTTTCATATAATTTTTTAAATATATATAATACATCTTCTTCTATTAGTTTATTAACTATTAATTTACCTTCTTTTATATTATTATTAAAATCATAATACAAAATATTTATTAATCTTAAATCATCAATACTTATATTAGGATTTTTTCTATATGATTTATTATTAATATATTCAAATGTTTCATTGTCTATTTTACTGCTTGTAAACATATAATCACCATAATCATTATACCATTTTTTTATAATTATACATAATAAAAAAAATCTCTATTATAGAGATTTATCTTATTTTAGTATTTTCTTTATCATATATTAAACTATTATTTTTTAATTCAGATGCACGTTCAAGAAGTATTTCTCCTCTTTTTTTCAGTGTTTCTTCTTCTATCAAAATTTTTTGTTTTCTCAATGAAAGCTTAGCTACAAGCTCACACATTATATCAGTAAATTTATCTATAGCATATTCTGTTAAATATGCTACTGTATCTAAAAATTTTTGTTCATCGTAATTTTCATATATTTGTTTTTTTGTTTCATCATCATTTACTTTTATAATACTTATTGGACTTAATACAATAGGTTGTCTTGCACATCTAGCAAACACTTGTTGTTCTAATTCTTTAGTTTTATTAGGTGTTTGTAAATCCTTTTCAATATATAAATCTGTTTCTTCATCACCAATTAAAAATTCACGTCCAGATTTAATTTCTTTACCAGTATGTTCATCTACTACTTCCATAAGTATTGTCATCGTATTTTTATCATTAAATTCACAATAATAATCTAAATGCATTGGCTTAATATAATAAATAAAACTTTTATCGCTTCCAAAATCATCTGGGACATCTGGTATTATATTAAATGCTCCCATAAGTTCTACACCAACTATTGTACCTGGTTCTATTCCTGTAAAATCATATTGTCCTCTATTATTATTATAATAATCATATTCTATCTTTTCCATATTATTCTCCTTTAAATATGTTTTTTATTATAAATATTATAGAATATAATGTCAAGTTATTTGTAAATGCTATTTTATTGTGTTAAAATTATACTAGGTGATAACATATGAATAATAGCTTTTATATTGATAATACTAAATGTGATATTCTTCATTGTTTTAAACATGATAATACTAATTACATAATATATAAAGATAATGAAGATATACTAGCAAGTCGTTTTATTATTACTAGTAATAGAATGATTCTTTTACCTATTAGTGATAATGAATGGAATATTGTTAATAAAGAATGGGAAAAAGTAAATGGATAATTATTTTATAAAAGCTAACTTTAATCGTAATGAAAAAGGTAGATATATTGAAAGCTATGAATTGTATAAAAATAATAGTCGTACACCTATAAAAACTATTGATATAAAAACATCTAATTTAATTACTGAGTCTATTAATAAAGGTCAAGTTGAGCTTAAACAAATAGGTTTTGATCATATTATAGATGATATAGATTATATAAAAAAATATATTAAACTACCATCTATGATATTACAAAAAAATAAATATGCTGGTAAAATTGTTGTTTTATCCTCTATGCTTACTGCTTCTATTATCGCATCTATTAATAAATTTGATGATAATACTGTATATGCAGAAGAAAAACCTATAGAAAGTAATATTGAAGATGCAAATACTGAAGAAATTACAAATAATGATATTACTGAGACTACTACTGAAGAAAAGATTGAATTTGATGATTTAAATACTTCTATGTATTATCATGATACAACAGAAATGGATTATAATAATTATCCAATTTCAGAGGAAAAATTGACTACTGAAAATAACAGTCAAG
>OMSK01000073.1 GCA_900313725.1 uncultured Bacillota bacterium
ACCAGCTCCTTGTTCAAAAGCTGCATGACCAAATTGATCATATTGACTTCTTTTTTGTGGATCAGATAATACTGCATATGCTTCTTGTGCTTCTTTAAATTTTTCTGCAGCATCTGGTTCTTTTGAAACATCAGGATGATATTTTTTTGCTAATTTTCTAAATGCTGATTTAATATCTGCTTCAGTAGCATTTTTATCTACACCTAATACTTCATAGTAATCTCTTTTATTCATACTAACACTTCCTAACTATTATATATAGTCTCAAATTCATCAACTAAATTATCAAAATATTTAATTGCTTCTTCTATTACTTCTGGTTTTTCTAAGTCTATTTCAATTGTTTTTAATTCATCTAGTGGCATCATACTACCACCTAATTTTAAGAACTCTAAATATTTATTTAAAAATTCATTATCACCATTTATTATTTTATTTGCACAATAACATGCGCAGGATACTCCTATTGAATATTTATAATAATAGAATGAAGAATAAAAATGTGGAACTCTACACCAATTATATTTTATACGTTCATCTCTATTAACATTTGGCCCATAGAACTTTTTTGTTATATCATCAAATATTTGATTAAAATCAATATCTGATAATGCTTCATTATTGTCACTTTTAGCATGGGCTATTTTTTCAAATATAGATCCTTCCGATAAGGTACCAAAGAAATTATTAGAAAAAACATCTAATATATTTTCAATTGCGACTAGTTTTTCATTTTTATCTTTAGAGTTTTTAACAATATAATTAGATAAAATCATTTCATTTGTTAAAGATGCAACTTCTGCTACTATAATTCTATAATGAGCTAAATGTGCTGGTTGAGTTTTATCACTAAAATATGAATTCATCGCATGACCAAGTTCATGACATATTGCTGATACACTCATAAAATCATCAGTAAAATTTCCAAATACTACAGAATGTCCTCCATACCCCATGTTTTCATAATATCCAGCTCTTTTACCTTTATTAGTATAAAAATCTATCCATCTTTCTTTAAATGCATTTTTAAGTATATTACCATATTCTTCTCCATATATAGCTAATGCATTACATATTATTTTTTCTGCATCTTCAGGAGTATATTTTTTATCACTTTTTTCTGTTAATGGTATTGATAAATCATATATTTGTAAGTCATTTATTTTAGATATTTTTTTTATTAAATTTTGATATTTATATAATACACTGATGTTTTTATCAGCTATATCAAGCAAGTTATTATATACTTTTTCTGTTATACCATCATCATATAGATACATTTCTAATGTTGAATTAAAACCTTTTGTTTTAGCTACTATACTATCTGCTTTTAAATGTCCTTCGAAGTTTACACCTAATATATTTGTATATTTTTCTAGTGCACTATATCTAGCATTAAATGCATCTTTTCTTACTCTTCTATCTTTTGATTTAATGTATTTTGAATAATTACTAATTGTAAGTTCAACTTCATTACCTTCTTCATCTTTAATTGTACCAAAATCTATTAGAGAATTTGTAATTAATTCATAATTGTTTTCATATTTATAATCTTGTTCAGATATTTTATTAAGTAACAATTCTTCTCTATCCGATAATGTATATTTTTGATATCTATATAAAACTTCTAAATCAAATTTAAATTCCTTTAATTTATCATTTTCTTCAATATATTTTTGAATAATTTTATAATCTGTTTTCATAAGTTCAGGCATTACAAAGTTAGATTTTTCATTATATATTGATTCAAGATTAAATAATTGATTTTGTCTTTGTTGATTAATACTTATTGAAACATCCTCATTATATTTACAACTAGCAAATACAAATAAATTACCAAATATAATCGATATCTCTTCATCTAGTTTTAAATAATTATATAAATTATCACTAGAATTAGTAAGTTTTCCCTCAAAATCAGGTAATTTATTAATTAATTCTTGTAATTTATTAACATCCCCATTATATTCATCATCATTTTTATATAAAAAGCTTAAATCCCACTTATATTTTTCTTCTATTTCATTTCGTGTTTTTTCTTTTATCATATTTTCTCCTTTTATATAAAATGTAGAAGTTCTAGTTACCTAGAACTTCATACTATTATTTTTCTTCAAATTCAGCATCTACTACATCATCTTTTTTGTCTTCTTTTGTTTCAGTTGATTCAGTAT
>OMSK01000074.1 GCA_900313725.1 uncultured Bacillota bacterium
AAATCTCTTACTTTACGTAAACTTTGGCATTTCTATTTTCTATTTCATTATATAATGCATATTCTAATTTATGCATTTCTTGTATTGGATAATCACATATATCAAAATCTTCTATTTCTTGTTCATATGCATATGCAAAGTTTTGAATACTTGTTAAAAAAAATGAAGCATCATCTACTAAGCTATGTATAAATTTTATTTCTTTATCACTTAGTTCACTATTTTTATCTAGAATATTTAATAAACTATAATTATAAGGTTTTACTGGTACTTCAAATTCTTCATAACATGCTTTTTCTTTTGTACTTTTTACTTTATTTAATACATCAATTATTATATCTTTATTATTATTATGTACATATTCTAAAACAATATTAATTGAATCTAATTCAATAATATTATATTTACTAAATAATATTTCTAATTCTACTATATCCATTTTATTCCTCCTTTTAGTTGTTTATCTATAGTATTAGTATATCTTTTAATTTTAGTCTTTATATTTTCATTATTTAATAGCTTTTTTAAGCAAATTAATTCTTCTTTTTCAAAATTATCTATATTATCTATTTCTTTTATATTAAAATTCTGCATTCTAGTAATATAATCATATTCATTCATTCCTTCATATTCATCTCGTTGTTCTTCAAATTTTTTATTATAAACACTTATAAATGCACCATTAATAATAGGATCATTATTTGGTAATATAAGATCAATTGATTCTAATGATTCTAAACTAAATTTATTAAAAAATTTTTTAGCTTCTTCTATATTCATATTAATCCTCCTCCTTAATTAAAACACCATTCACTGTTTTATATTTTCTTTTAGCATTTTTCTTTATCTTATTTTGTATTTCTTGTTCTAAATCAATGTTTAATATTTCAGATATTCCCATTAAATAAATCACTACATCCGCAAGTTCTTCTCCTAGATCATCTTTCTTTTTTAACCAAGCATTATATGCTTCTCCCATTTCTCCATAAGCTAAGCAAAATTCAAAATTAATATCTGTAACATTAAATCCATGATTTATTTTATTTTGATATACATCTTTTTGTAATTGTCTAAAGTCCATATTATTTCCTCCTTCAATTTCATTATAAAATATAATTGACATATTGAAAAGAGAATATTTGGAACATCAGATATTCCTTGTAGGAATATTATATTTTTACATTTATGTATTCTTCTATAAATCTTATAGGGGCTTCTGTTAAGAATTTTTTATTATATATCATAATAATATCTTCTTCTCTTAGTTTTTCTTTTATATTTAATTTTTTATAATTATCATCATTTTTATAAATATCTTCTATTACATACCCAATACCTAATCCTTTTTTAACCGCTGTTAGTATTCCTTCACTTGTATGAATATTCATGGTTTTTTTAGGTATTATATTATGTTTAATAAAGATTTCATCTATATATTTTCTATTATTAGTAGATTTAATTGGTAATATTAATGGGATATTTTCTAATTCTTCTATTTTTTTAATATTCTTATATTTATTATAATCTTCTTTACTACATACAAATGAATAATTAACTGTATATAGTTTAACTATATCTAAATCTTTATTATCTACATCTATTACTGAATATATAACAAAATCTACTTGATGTTTATTTAATAAATCTAAAAGGTAAGCATGTGGCCCATTTATTAGAGTTATTTCAATATTTGGATATTTATTATGAAACTCAGTTATTTTATCCATAAAGAAGAAGGATGAAATATAGGTTGGAAGGCCTATAGTTAGTTTTCCTCTTTCTAGATTTTTTGTTTCTAACATCAAACGTTCTGCCGTAAGTAAATTACCATATGATTGTTCTATATAGAATAATAATTGTTTCCCTTTTTCTGTTAATTCTATTCCATGGGGATTTCTATAAAATAATTGTGTATCTAATTCTTCTTCTAGTTTTTTTATTGATTTTGAAACTGCTGATTGTGTTGTATATGTAAATTCTGCAGTTTTAGAAAAACTTCCATATTTAGCTACATCATAAAATACTTTATATAGATTTAAATTAATATTATTAAGCATACTATCACCAATATAATTATAACATATAGTTTTAATATATGATATAATATTGAAAAGGAGATTTGATATGAATTTTATAATAGCTCAAATATTAGGTACGATAGGTTATTCTCTATTAGCGTATAGTTTCTTTAAAAAAAATAAAAAACAAATATTATTTATTCAAATATTTGCTTATATAGGTTTTACTACTCATTATATATTATTAGGAGCATTAACTGGATCTGTATGTAATATATTAGGTTTTATAGCTCTTATATTTATTTATTTCTTTTCCGATGATATTAGAAAGAAGAAAATATTAGTTATAATATTAGTTCCTTTACTTGGTGTAATGACCTACTTATCTTATGAAAATATATATTCTCTTTTTCCAGTAGTTGGTTGTTTATTAACTTTTATTTCATTTCTGAGTAAGAATGTTAATAAGATAAGATTTGTAGGTATTATATCTACAGCATGTTGGTTAATATATGCGATTATATATGTATCTTATTCAGCAATTATTTTTGAAGTAATTATATTAATAGCCGCAGTAATAGCTTATATTAAGAATAAAAAACACTAACTAATTGTTAGTGTTTTTATTACCTGTTAGTTTATCTATATAATATGATATAATTATATTGGTGATATGTATGCAAACTATTGAAATTACTGTTAAGGTTAATGAAGATAAAGAATCAGTTAAAAGTAAACTTATTAATCGTGGTTTTATTCAAACTTCTGATGAACATGGTCATGATATTTATATGACTAAAGATTTAGATAAATTAAATAAAGATAATATTTTATCTATATTAAATGATTCTATTATTTTAAGACATCATTATGGTGATTATAGAATAGATAGGAAATGGATTGTATCTAAGAATAAAAATTATAAAGATAATATGGTTACTTCTGAAGAAATTATATCTGTATTAATAGATAATATTGATAAAATGAAAAAGATATTAGAAAAAGATGGTTATAAAGTTCTTGTTGAAAAAAAACAATATTTTAATGATTTTACTAAAGGTGATATAGTTTTTATTCTTGAAGAAGTTGATGATATTGGATTATTAATTGAATATGAAAATAAAAATGATTTTACTGATAAAACTAGTGAAGAAATACTGGAAGAAAAATTAAAAATGTATAATACTATTAAAGAAATGGGTATTGATATTTCTGATAATTATGATATTAAAAAAGCCTATGATTTAATTATTAAAAAATATAATTTATAAAAAAAGCACTAATAATTTAGTGCTTTTACTTTTCCATAAAAATAATTATAAAAATCTATTGGTATTTCATCTATTTCATAGTTTTTCTCATTATAAATCATATAGTTTGTATTTATTTGATAATATAGTCCAACATTTGTTTTTATATCTTGATCCATTATATCTTTCATAACTATACGTGGGTCATATTTACTCATAAAGTAAGATATAACAACATCTCTTGAATCAATTATTTCTTTTGTCATTTTATTTCTTAATACTACTACATTTATATTAGTTGGTGGTATTACATTATTACAAACACTATCTTCTGGATAATCTGATATTATATTATTCATATTTGAAATAGATAATATACAGCCATCTCCTCCTAGATAGTCACTAAATGATTTATAAGTAACCATTTTTTTTATTTCTTCTATAGCTTTAGTATATTTATTTATCATATCGCTTGTTTGATTATAACTCATACCAAAATCAAGTGATTTTTCCCATCTAATAATTGATTTTTTATAATCATCTATTTTTTTTAATCCAATCATTCCACTGTTATGATAATAATAGTTATATATTGAAGCATACATTACAATAGTTTTATCCATTCCTTTTGATAAGAATACAGCGCATCTTTCATCATCAATTGATTTACATCTATCACCATTTTGAGGAACAAGTCCATACATGCTGATACTATCTAAATTGTTATAACTTGTAAAATGATAATACTTATTCATCATATCCCTCTTTTAGTTGTTATTTTATCAAATATATTAATAATTGTCAAAAGAATTTTTATTAATTATTTTTTATGATAAAATAATTATGTAAAAGACTTTTGACAGACAGATTAAATACTTTATGTTAAATTAATATTGGAGGTGCAGATAATGCAATTAGGACATAGGATAAAAAGTTTTAGAGAAAAATTAAATATATCACAAGAAGAACTTGCTGATAAAATATATACTTCTAGACAAACAATTTCTAACTGGGAAAATGATAAAACATATCCTGATATTAATAGTTTAAAATTATTAAGTAATGTATTTGATGTATCTCTAGATAATTTAATAGAAGGAGATATCGAGTTAATGAAAAGTAAAATTAATGAAAAAGAAAGAAGTGATTTTTTTAAATTATCATGGATATACACTATAGAATTAATTGTTATGGTATTAAGTTCATATCCTTTATTTAAGTTTTTAAAAATTATAGGTATAATTATTTGGATATTGATTTTTATTATAACTATTACTACAGCTTTTAAATTAGAAAAATTGAAAAAGAAATATGATATTCAAACATATAAAGAAATAGTAGCGTTCTATGATAATAAGTCACTTAGTCATGATGAAAAAATTGAAGAAAAAGGAAAGAAAAATTATCAAAAAGTATTAATTGTAATGTGTTTCTTCAATAGTTACTTTTATAATTTTAATTTTATTAAATTTAATAATAGAATAAATTAATTAAATAGTAGATAAAATCTACTATTTTTTGTGATAAAATTATATATAGAAATAGTATTGCTACAATAAGTAGCATTAATGTAAAGAAATGTTGCTGTTAAAATAATAATCCTAGTAAAGAATGATTATGAAGAAACAAAAAAAATAATTAATTATATAAAAGGAAGATGGGTAAATATTTCATCAAATAAATAACAAAAAAACACTAACAATTAAATTAGTGTTTTAATTTACAAAATGGCAGGGGCAGCAGGAGTTGAACCCACATCAGCGGTTTTGGAGACCGTTATTCTACCATTGAACTATGCCCCTAATAATTCAAGACAAAATGATTATATCACGAAATTGATTTAATATCAATATTTTAGTACCTTTTTTATTCGTTTCTTTACTTTAAAACCTAAATATTATATAATCATTAAGGAGGTTAAATATGATAGAAGTTAAAAATATTAAAAAGAAATTTAAAAAACAAATTAATAAAAAAGAAACTATTGAGTTTTTTGCGGATAATGATATTTCTTTTGAAGCTAATGAAGGTGAAGTTATTGGTATATTAGGACCTAATGGTGCTGGTAAAACAACTTTACTTAGAATTATAGTAGGAATATTAGAACCTACAAGTGGTAAGGTTTTATTTGATAATAAAAATTTTAAAAATAATGAAATTGAAATTAAAAAAGAATTAGCTTTTTTATCTGGTAATACTAAAATATATAATACTTTTACTACTTATGAATTACTTAAAATGTGTGGTAATATTTATGATTTAGATAAAGATACTATAGAAAAAAGAATTGATGAAATATCTAAAAAATTAAATTTAACTGATTTTCTTCATTCTAGAATAGCAAATCTTTCTACTGGTCAAACTCAAAGAGTTAATATAGCTCGTTGTTTAATTCATAATCCTAAATATTATATATTAGATGAAGCTACAACTGGATTAGATATTATTTCTAGTCAAATTATATTAGATTTTATTAAAGAAGAAAAAAAGAAGAAAAAAACTATATTATACTCTACTCATTATATGGAAGAAGCTGAAAATATTTGTGATAGAGTTATTCTTATTAATAAAGGTGTAGTTATTGAATCAGGTACTCCAAAAGAGATTTTATCAAAAACTAAAACATCTAATTTAAGAGATGCATTCTTTAAATTAATTGGAGGTGTTAAAGATGAATAATACATTTAAAATACTTAAAAAAGAATTAATTGAAGTATTTAGAGATAAGAAATCTTTAAGTATGATGTTAATAATACCATTTTTAATTCCTGCGATTGTAATAGGTATGTCTGCTTTATTTAATGCTGAAACAAATAAATCAATAGATACTTATAATAATATTGGATTTAATTATGAATTAAGTGAAGAAGAAAAAGAACTTGCTAAAGAGATGAATATTAAAGTTAATACAATTGATAGTAAAAAAATAAAAGATGAATATGATAAAGGTAATATAGATTTATATATTACAAAAGATGGTAATAATTATATTATTAATGGAAATGAAAATGAAACTACTAGTTATGCATCTAGTCTTATGAATAGTTACTATACTAGATATAAAGAAATATTACAAAAAAAATATTTAGAAAAAAGTAATTTAAATGCTGATAATGTTATTAATATAATAACTATTAATGAAAATATAAAAGTAAAAGAAAATTTCTATAGTTCTTATATAATTAATTATGCTTTCTTATTTATTATAATGGCTATTACAGTATCTGCTACTTATCCAGCTACTGATGCTACTGCAGGTGAAAAAGAAAGAGGAACATTAGAAACTTTACTTACTTTCCCAGTAAGAAGTAAAGATATTATAATTGGTAAATTCTTAAGTATATCTCTTTCATCTATTATTACTGGTGTATTAAGTTTAATTCTTGCTGATGTATCTTTAGGTATTGCAGAAAGTAAATTTAAAATATATGAGAATACTAATTTACTTTTAACACCATCTCAATTATTATTTGCTGGTTTAGTTATAATAATGTATTCTTTATTAATAAGTGGTTTATGTATTGCTATAGCAAGTAAATCTAAAAACTTTAAAGAAGCTCAAAGTGCTCTTACACCAATTACATTTATATCATTCTTTCCAGGTATGATAGCATTTATGATGAATATTAAAATTTCTTATGTTCTAGCAATTATACCTTTCTTAAATAGTTCTTTAATATTTAGAGAAATATCTGATGGTAATATTGAAATTATGTATATTTTATTAATGATTATATCATCAATTATATTTATTGCTTTAGTATTAAAGTTAATTATTTCTCAATATAAATCAGAAAAAGTATTATTCAATGAATAATACTTTTTTTATATTATTAATTTTTGTCCTATTTGTAATGTATTATTTATTAAATTATTTTTAGCTTTTATATTATTTACTGTTGTATTATAGGTACTTGCTATACTATATAAAGTATCTCCAGCTTTAACTATATATTCTATATTAGATGTTGTAGATACAGGTATTTTAAGTATTTGTCCTATACTTAGTAAATTAGTATTTAGATTATTATATTTCATTAAATCTTGTATTGGTATACCATATGTTTTAGATATATTATATAATGAATCTCCTCTTTTTACTATATAATCTGTATATTCTGTACTTACTTGTTCTTCTTCGATATTTTTAATAGGTATTTTTAATTCTTGATTTATACTTAGTATATTATCAGTTAAATTATTGTAATTTTTTAATTCATTTATATCTATATTATATGATCTAGCTATACTATATAAAGTATCCCCTCTTTTAACAGTATATATAATATAATCTTCTATATTATTAGGTTCTTTTATATCTTCACTTATTATAAGTATTTGACCTACTTTAATAGTATTAGTATTTAAATTATTTAGTTGTTTTAATTTATCTACAGTTATATTATTTCTTTTAGCAATACTCCATAATGAATCACCTAATTTTACTATATACGTATTATTATTTTCTGTATTATATGGTGTATTAGTATATATAGCAATTGATTTTACTACTGCTTCTGCTAGATCTCTCCAATTATTTTTAAGTCTTGATACATCGTCCCCCTTACCATCTAGAAAACCATATTCTACTATTAGAGGTTGTGTTACTCCTGTATTACGATGTATAAAATAATAGTCTTTAGATGGATCAGATGGTAATCTTCTTTGATATACTTTTCTAATATTTTGACCAGTATCTTTTATATTATCCGCAATTAAATTAGCAAGATTACTATTATTACGTAATGCATATATAACTTCTGCTCCATCTCCCCCACCAGCATTTATATGATTAGATATTACTATTACATCACTATTATTACCAAACTTACTTAGTATTGAATTAACTCTTTCTGTTGGAGATAATGTTGTATCAGTATCTCTAGTTATTTCTACTGGTATACCTAATTCTTTAAATCTATCATACATATATTTAGATATTTCTAATGTTTTATCTTTTTCTATTATTCCATTACCACTAGCTCCAGAGTCTATTCCTCCATGGCTGGAATGGTTTATACCCAAAAACTATCATTTTAAATTTTTATAGGTTATATCCTATAAATCTAAATTCCATTCAATGTCTATTGTTCTTGTTTTGGTTTCTTTATCTAACTTTCCTATATATATTTTTTCAATAAATTCATCCACAATTATTTTATTAAGTTTATCAATATGCTTATATTTTTTTAAAATACTTTTGATATCTTTGGTATTATTTTTGCTTTTTTCAGTTGCTTGTAATTCTTGATTTATTTCTTCTATTCTATCTTGGTATGCTTCTACATCTTTTGAATATTCACTTCGTAAGGTTGTAAAATCTTCTTCTGATATTATTCCTTTTAATTTATCTTCATATAAGTTTTTAAAATATAATCTACTTTCATTTAATCTTTTTTCTAAATCAGATTTTTCTTTATTAAGACTAACCATTTTATTTTTCATTTTATCATCTTTTGACAATTCTTTAGTTAGTTCTTCTTCTAGAAGTTTTTTATTACAATTATTTAATAATTCATTTATAGAATTAAGTACAAATTCTTCCATTAAATCTAGCCTTACAGAACGATTATTATTGCAAATATGATATTTTTTATTTCCCTTACATTGTAGATATGCTCTTCTTTCTATTATTCCACCTGTACATCTAATTTTACTTTGATTTTTCATAAAAACATGACCACATTCTTTACAATATACTTTTTGACTTAAAACATGGATATTTCCAGTCTTTAAAGAGCGTTCATGTTTACCTAATCGTTTTTGAACTAAATACCAAGTTTCTTTATCAATAATAGGTTCATGTGTATTTTCTATTCTGCACCATTCATTTTCAGGTACTTTTTTATATTTATGATTTTTATAACTAATACTTGTTTTTTTACCTTGTACTAGATTACCTATATAGGTTTCATTCCTTAAAATACTTGCGATTGTATCAGGTATCCATATTCCTAATTTTTGAAATTTAGGACTTACACATACAAAATTACTTCCGATAGATTTTTTATATTTTGATGGACATAAGATGTTTCTTTTATTTAGGCTTTGACATATTCTAATATATCCAATTCCATTTTTATATTTTTCAAATATTTCTTTTACTACATAAGCCACATCTTCATCTATTATTAATTTATGTTTATCGTTAGGATCTTTTAAATATCCATATGGAGCAAAACTTGCCATAAATAAACCATCTTCTCGTTTATTCTTTAATGATTTTTTTACATTATTTGATAAATCTTCTAAATACCATTCATTAACTAACCCATTTATTTGTCTAGATTTTTTATTTGCTGCATTATTGGTATCAGCATTATCAACAATACTTACAAATCTAACTCCCCATTCAACAAATTTATTATGAAGATATTTTTCTATTACTTCCATATCTCTTGAAAATCTACTTTGTGTTTTACATAAAACTAAATTAATTCTACCTGATTCACAATCTTTAATCATTCTTTCAAAATCAGGTCTATAAGTTCCAGCACCTGAATAATCATCATCAGAATAGATATCTACAACATCCCAACCTTGTTCTAAAGCATATTTTAAAAGCATACTTTTTTGATTAGCAATTGATTCACTATCATCATTTTTATTTTTCTTATATCTATCTTCATCAGATAGTCTACAATATACACCTACCTTTTCCATTAATTACACCTCCAAACGAGGTATAACAATATAATTTCTGCAAGTACATTATATATCATATTAAGTATTTTTCAAAGTCATACTAGTATTATTTTCTAAATTTATTATTACTCGTAACAATTTCTTTGTTATTATATCTTTCAATTCATTATCTATTTTTAATTCTTTAGTATTTATTTTATTTTTTACATTATATATTACCTCCATTTTATAACCCCCTTTTTATTTTTTTCTATAAATTATATCCTCCTACTATAATCATCACTCCTTATTTATATTGGTTTAAAATATTATTAATTTCTTCAAGTTCTTCCTCTGTAGGTGGAATTGCTTCACATCTTTTTCCATTCCAAAGCATAATTCCATCTGTGTCGTATTCAATACTTGGTTCTATTTTATTTATCTTATCTATTTTTCTTTTATATTCTTTTCTTTTATATTGGAAATTTTCTTCCAAGGTATCAGGTAAAATTTTTTCTGATACCTTAGCATTTTCTTTCTCTACTATTTCTAAATTAAGATATATCTTTCTCTTATCTTTTTCATACTCAATATTAATATAATTTAATTTTTTTAAATTAGATAATGATTGTGAAATTGTTTTATTACCAACATTTAATTCTTTAGCAAAATAACTATTACTAGCATAACAATACTCCTTATTATTTGATAGTGAATTTATAATTCCCAATACTAATTTATCTGTTTGTGAACAACATTTATCATTTAATACTATTCTAGGAACAGCTACAAAATACCTAATAAAAGACATTATTTCTCCTTTATAATGATAGTTTTTAGGTATTACAATATAATTCTACATATCCCACCTCCTTTCAATTTTTACACATAAAAAAACTCTTCTAGTTTTTCTAAAAGAGTTAAGTATTATTTATATATTAATATCTGTTTTAGTTTCTTCTTCTGTTATTTCTATATTTGGATTTTTATTTAATAAATAATCACTAATATCCATATAATCTTTATCAACTAATATTGTCGAATATATTAATATTTCAAATTCATTATTATTTGTTATAATATACAATTTTATTTGATAATAACTGTTGCTATGATTATTTAATACTATATTATTAATTTTAAATATCCTTTTAATATCTGTATATTTAAATGAATAAATTTGTTTATCTTTTTTTATAATCATGTAATTATTAGTTAAAAAATAATCTTTTTCATTAAAATAATCAATTTTTCCTATTTTATTATATATATTATGATCAATTAAGTGTTTTTTAAATTTTTTTAAATTAATATATGTTTCAAGTTTTCCTATAAAGAATAATAACATTATTATTTCAAAAAATAAGAAAAAATAGTCATTAAATTTAAATGATATACATAAAAGAAAAATAAGCAAAATCAAAGAGATGATTAAATATAAAACTATATCACTTTTACCAATATTAATATAATCATCAATTGTTCTATTTTTTACTATTTTTTTCATTTATCTAACCACCTCTATAAATATACTTTTATTTATAAATGGTAATATAAATAATATATATTGTATTACCAATCATCTATTTAATAACATATCTAATAAATAATATGTTTCAAGTTTTTCTTTCTTTATATCATTAATCTTTAATAGCTATTACATTTTCACCATCAAAGGTATGAATTAGTTTTAGTGATTTAGATTTTTTATCATATATATAAAATTCATATGGTGACCACAAATTAACATTTAGTTCTACTATAGCATAATAATTGTTATCTGTTTTTATGATTTTTGCTTTAAATATATCGTGTTCTATATGACTAATTTCATCAATTATTTCAATCACTATTTTGTCGTCAGAATAGAGTTTTAATGCCTCACATTTATTTTCATTTAGTTTGTTTAATACGGTATTATTACTTATATAAGAGTCATAACATTCATTTAAATTATATACTTTATTATCATAATTAAAATTATGATATATTTTATGCAATTTTTTATTATCATTTAATTTATAATTTTGTTTTTTCCTATTACTTTCATTTTGTACTGTTATATATATTGGTTTATCAAATTTAAAATATCTATCTAATTTAGTAATTATAAATGGAAAAATTAAAGATATTATTATCAATATAATTACTAAGAATAATAAAATTTTATTTTCTTTTTTTGTCATAAAAACACCTCATCACTTTTATATTCTTACAAGCAAAAATTATCATTTACCTTTGAAAAATTTGATTTTGCAATTAAATAATCAATAAATATAAATACAAATATTAAAACAATAATTGAAAAAACTATAATTAAATTCTTTTTCATAATACACTCATCCTCTATAATTACTTACTTTTCATTTATTTCTTTAAAGAATGGTCCAATATAATATGGACTAGAATCATTTGGATCTAGAAAAGCCATATTGTTAATAATTGTTTCGTGTGTAAAAACAAATGTCCATTTAAAATTTTTGTCTATTACATAACAATCTGGACTTATTAAACAAATAAATATAAGTTCTAATAATCTTTCATATGTCAAATTAACCATTTCAATCACATCATTATTCTGTTGATTAATTATATACACATTATTATTTTTTCTTTTCTTAAACTCATTCAATGCATCTACTCCTGATAAACAAGATATTTTTTCATACGAAAATGCATGCCACATAAAGTCATAAAAATGTATTTCTTCTTTATCCTTATCACTTAGTTCACTAAAAAACGTACTAATATATTTACCTTTTTCCTCGTTCATTAAATCATCATTATTAGTTTTAGTTATATTGAAATAGCAATTTAATGCCGATAATTTTAAATCATAATCACTGGTGGTATTAATTATATTCCATAGGTCTTTTTTCAATTGCTTTTTATGATCACAGTTAAACAATGGTATTATTAATTCAATTATCCAATACTTCCATTGCTCATCATCACTATTTAAAATACTACTAATATATGGAAAAACAAGATTTTCTCTTTTCCATAACACCTTTTTTATTTCTTCAGCCACAGGCCAATTATAATCTTGTAACCATTCTAACAAATCATATATAATTGGTTTTATTTCTTTATCTGTTAAATAATATAATTTGTCAATATTACTTTTATCATGCTTATCCTTTGGAACTAAATCTTTTACATTCATAAATACACCTACTTATCATTTAATTACTTATATTATAACACAAAAATTTAGTATTTCTATATTGTGTAAAAAAACAGGGTTTTATTGGCACATTTTATGATTTTTAGCATAATCCTAATATAGGAGCATAAGACGATAACACCACTTTAACTAGTTTTTCATTGTATTTCAACAAATTAAATGGTGTCATTTTCATATTTTGCACTTGCAAAATGGCCACTAAAGTGGCTATTATAAGCCTACAAATAATTGATCAACTATTAAATATTAATAAAAAGTAGTGGAATTGTTTTGTCCCACTAATCAATTTAAAAATATATACCAACTATATTGTTATTTATACATTTATCACATATTATACCAATTATATAATTTGTTTTATACAAAAACAATACCAAAAAATTGACGAAAAAATGACAAAAAAATGACAATTTTTGGACTAAAAAAAGACATTAGTCTTTTTTTATATTTATAAAATAGCTTATTAATAAGCATATATACATAAATGTGAAATATAAATAGTTTTGTGATATATATTTATACTCTGTTAACATACCCATTTCTAAATGAATAACATTATGATAGAATAATGGATCTATAAAAAATCTTATATATATTAAACTAACCATTATACATGCAATTATGTTTAATATAAAATATTTATTATCTATTTTCTTTTTTATATCAAATATATTTAATAATAATAGCATATTTATTAATATATAATTAAGCATTTCTAAATATACTTTATAGTCTTCTCTCATGCAATATTCGCTAAACATACAAGAAAGAAAATTTTTAAATATAATTATCAAATATATTAATGAAAATATAATACATAATCCCATAAAAATATTATATATATGTTTATTATGTTCTTTTCTTTTTATAAATAGCACTATAGTAAATGCTATAAATAAATGTATTACAATATATATTAACGATTCTAAATTATAATTATAATACACATAAGCATTATACATATTCATTAGTATAGAAGTAATTAATAAAAATATTATTGTTATTATTCTTTTATTCATTTATTTCACCTACTTCTATTATGTCTTTTAATATTATTTCTTCCTTGCTATATTCCATATTTAATATAAATGTTATATGCATTATATGATTAACTTTTGTGTTATTACTATAATTGTAAGTATTGTATATAAAATCATCTAATGATTTAATACTACTATTAACATATGTAGAATATCTATAATATTTTGCCATATTATCTACTTTAGAATTATCGTATTTTATAATAATTTTATATACATTTAATGATTCTTCATTAAATAATATTTCACTTAAATTATTATTATAGTATTCATCAAATAAATATAAATCTTTTATAGTATATTTTTCTTTCATATAAAACTCTTTTGTTTTATCATTAAATCTTTTTTTAGAAATTTCTATATATTTTAATATTTTAGTATACTCTTCATTAGTATATTTTCCCTTATTATTTTCAATAATATTATAATATTTATCAAAGTCTGTATTCACATGTTCTGATGTCGTAACTATATTACTATGAAATACATTGTTTAATACAATTCTATTAATTAGATTAAATACAAGAAGACATATAGAAATAATAATAATCACAGAATATAATACAGTATTAATTGTATTTTTTATTTGTTTTTTTGTATAATTTTTCGAATAATTCATAGATTCAATTATATCTTGTTCTTGTATTTCTACATCGTCTATTTCTTTTCCTTTTAATAATTCCACTATTGAAATATCTAATGCTTTTGATAAATCATCTAAATAAGAAATATCTGGACATCCAATGCCTCTTTCCCATTTTGAAACTGCTTTATCAGTAACTCCAATTTTTGAAGCAAGTTCCTTTTGTGTCATATTTTTTTCTTTTCGCTTATATGCAATAAATTTACCTATTTTTTCTTGATCCATATTATCTACCTTTCTGTAATTATTATCTCCAAAAAGAAATAAATAGTCAATAAACGAATCGTTTACTTTATAAAATTATCCAATATAACAAACTATTGTTAAATAATTTATATTTTCATAATATAAAAATCCTAAAGTTAATCTAGGATTTTGTTTTAAATATTATTTATGTTGTACGATTATTGAATCTTTTTTAGATATCAAAAAGTTATATTGTTTTAATCCTTTTTTTCCATGTTCTAGTTCTATTAAAGTTCCTGTACCTATATATTCTTTTGAAAAATAATTATTTATCATAGAATCAACTGCATTTATAAAATCAATGAAACCCCATTTTTCATATATTGGCCTATATGGTGGAGCATAACATATATTACCATTTGAATATATGTGATTATCTATATTTCTAGGAATGATATTTGATATTTCCTTGAATTCTGGATAAAAACATGGTGATAGTATTTTAAAAGGATTATAATAGACTTTTACCTCTAACAGTATTATTCCATTGAATTCAATATTAAACTTTTTAGAGTAATTCTTCATTACATGATATATTGTACAATCATTGCCATAAATATAATCAATAGTTTTAAATTTTTTAAGATTAAATAATTTCATTATTCTTTCATGGTCATTCATTATACCACGGTGTATGTTTTTTATCATATTGATTATTATTTACTACCTTTTGATTGGGTTGTTCAGGGAAACGATTTCCAAATATTTCTTCCCACTTTTTTCTATCTCCATGTAATGCTTCTAACGATTTTATATATATATTATATATTTCATTTTTGAAATATGGAAATATATCTATATCACTATCATCATAACCTTTTTTATTTTTATCACAACAATCTTTTATTTGTTCAATATTTGTTAGTTTACTAATATTTCCTAAAGTCTCAGAAAAAGCTGCCCAAATAGTCAAATCAACTCTATTACTTGGAATACATTGATGTATTAACATTTCAAGAGTATATGATCTCAATTTATTGTTTATTATTTCTTTATTTAAATATTTAAATAATTTCATTAGGTTTTTATATCCAAATCTATATTTTTGATTTTGTTTATTCATATAATCTATTTGTTTCAAGCAATTACTATCTATCCATGAATGACTTTTATTAGAAGTTATCTTAATGCTATCATTATCCAAATCTTTTGCAAAAACAATATCTACATCAATATTTTTATACTTTAATCCAATAGAATTACTTTGTTGTCTTACTTCTTGTACCACATTACTCTTTTTATTTATCAAATAGTTATAAAAATCACCGTTTATTTTATCAACACTATCAATTTCAGTATCTAATATTACAACAATATCAACGTCAGGGTTTTTATTTAAATCATATTCATTAATTTCTGTACCTTTGCCATAAGAACCGCTAATTCTTGTTCTATTAATGCTATAATCTTCAGGATGATCGCGTTTTATCATATTAGTTAATGTTTTATGCTTAATGGAAATATCATTTTTTAATTCCTTATTTAAACTAATAATATTAATGAACGATTCAAAATCTTCTGTTAAAGTATTAACCATTACTTCGCCCCCTTTATATATTCTTTATAGTTTATAATTATTGCATTATTAATAAGCTTCATTTTATCCAATAATTGTAGGGCAAAATTACATAGTTTGCTATTTTCAATTCTTTCAATATAACCTCCTGATTTATATATATCTAGTTTTTCTTTATTTAAATTAACAACTCCATCTGGCTCTTGTCTATGCTTAATAAATAAATCATGATTTCCATCGATGATATAAATCATATCTAAATACTTATTATTCATTTCATTAGAAAAATCATATTTTTCAACAATGCTTGATTTATATGAAACTATTATTTTATATGGAGCAACATATCTTTGCTCATCCATTATTTTTCCACCATTGGCTGAAATGATTTTACCACCTGTTTTTGAGACTAGCTTATCAATAGAGTTTAAATTTTTAATTGCTTTTTCAAATTGATCCCAAGTTAAATCTGTTTTTACTTGAATAACTGCTATTACTGCTTCAATTGGAACAACAGTATAAGTTTCATCAAAAAATGGTGGAACATAACTCTTATCATATATAATAATGTCCATTTCATCTGATTTATTATTTTCGCTATCAATAATAAATCCATTAGTTATCTCATATTTTGATGGAACTATTTTAGATAAAATTCTTTTTACTAAATATTCACGATACTTTCCATCTTCTAAATTATGTTGAATCTTTATATTCATCTCATTCTTTAGTGATAATTCTAGATTATCAAAAATACTTTTTAATATATTATTTTTCATACTATTCCTTCCTTATACATAATATTTGTAGAGGAAACTATCTTTTTAGAAAATAAAAATTTCACCTCCTTGTTTACAAATTATAGTCAAACAAACAAATGAAATTTATTTATATCTTGCATTAGTGTCAAAAATTTGATATCATATTAATGAACATGATAAATTATTTTCATTTTTCTTGTTCGTCTGACCTATTTCATTTTGTAGGTATTCTAAAACAATGTAGTTACCTCTACATTGTAATACTAAACATTTGTAGCCAGCAAATGTTTTTTTTAATGCCTCTACTAGGAGCACTACCGTATTACATGTTCATGATACCATAATTACTAGCATTTATCAACTGTTAGTGCTAATTTTTTTGTAAAATTTTATTATTTAAAGTACAGCAATTAATTGTTATATCTCTTTTTTAGAATATAACCAACATTTGATTCTCATCGCTACAATTATTTTATAATTATTTATAAAAGTTTCCTAAAAATATTTTATGATAATTGTCTAGAATGTTGAAAAAGTTGAAAATAATTTGACGTCTTAATATAGGTAATGATAAAATATTCATTAATACTCTAGAAAGGAGGTATTGAAATGGAAAAAATTTGTAGTCTATTATTTATGATTTATTTTTTATATAAATATAATGGCATCAATGCAGTAATAGATTTTTTTAATAATATAATTTATACATGTTGGGAATTTGTAAAATTAATGAATATATTTTCAATGACAATTTATAATCATTCCATTTTAAGTTATTTATATGGCACTTGTATAACTTATATTATAGTTGGTATTCTATTAAAAATATTTAGTATTCCCAAAAATAAATTTGGAAAGTTTTGTGGAAAAATTTCTTTTAAGATTGTGACTATTCCTGTGTCCTTTATTTTAGATCTAATTTCCAAGTTTATATTAAATTTTTCTTTTAAATAATAAAAAGAGACTTATTTGTCTCTATTTATTAAAATTATAATATTTAAATAATATAATCTATTTGTAATATTCAAAAAAACATTTTTTTAATAAATGTTTTTTTTATTTCTTATTTAAAACCTAAATTTTTTTTTATAATTTCATCACATTCTCTATTATCTTTTCTTGGGTTATAATTATTATAAATAAATAATCCATTTGACAATCCGATTAAAGAATGTTGTACTTCAAACAATTTTTTTCTTTTATTAAATCTATATTTAGGTACAATTCCAATGTAACTAGCAAATTCTGAACCAATTTTTCTTAATTCTATACTTGCAATTTTATATTCGTCTTTTGGTCTTACATCAGATTCTTCTTCTAATAAATTATATGGGCTCATGTAATAACAACAATACATACTTATAGTAAATAATACCTTTTGTTTTAATTTTCGATATTCTTTTTTTGGATTAATAATTAGTTCTAAGAATAATTGACTTAATACATATACAATAGTACCAGATATAACTGTTAAAAATACTTGATTTGTTATTAGTTTATTAATCAATTCCATATTTTACCTCCTCAAGAATTATTATACATTTTTAAAGATACTTTTAAAAGTATCTTTATTAAATAACAGTAATTAATTGTTATACCTCTTTTTGGGTATAACCAACCTTTGGTGACCTGGATCTATAACTATTTTATAATCATTCATATTATCACCTAAAATAGTATATGATAAATACCTAAAGAGGTGAAAAAAAAAGAGACTAATTGGTCTCTATTTACTATCTAATACTTTTTTCTTTTCTTTTTCAAATTCTTCTTTTGAAATTATATTCTTATCTAATAATTCTTTTAATTTTGTTAAATCATTATATTTTTGATCAATAGTAGTTGGATTTTCTACTACTTCTTCATCATCAAATGATTCTCCACATTGTGGACACTTAGTATCTGAATCTTTAACCTTAGCTCCACAATTTGAACAAATATAAGTATATTGTTCTTCATTATTTTTTTGTTTTTCTTCTTTTTTTATTTCAAATTCAGTTTTTTCTTTTTTAGATTCTTCTATTTCAACTACCTTAGTTTCTTTATTATCTATTTTTTCTGTTGTATTTATAAAATCATCATCCGTAACAGTATCATCTTCATACACATTTTCTTGATATTCTACTAATTTTTCTTTGTTTACAAGAAAGAAATATGATATCAAAGAAAACATAACTGTTCCTAAAATTCCTAATCCAACCATATTATGTTCATCTATTAGATTAAATAATGGAATTGATAAGAAAAACCAAATTATTGCATTCATAACAAATATAACTTTTCTACTACGATAAAATGATTTTTTATCAAAAATCTTTATGAGCAACGGAACAACTATAACTGCACCAACATTAATAATCAAATTTAAGCCTGCCGCTTCAAAAGCTAATTCATTTGCCTCAGCACTGTCATAATCTAATTTATATAATTCCTCTAAATTATTACCATAATATGAACAAAACATTAATAAAGATAATATTATAGCAATTATAATATTTTTATATTTTCTCATATTAACAACTGCCTTTCTTTAATCCTTCACTAATTGCTGCTTCTGTATTATATCCCCAATATTCATAACTATCATTACCAACTTTTTCCATCATACAATCATATGTATAATATTTATTACCATAACCTTTAATTTTAAAAACAATATTTTGATCAAAAAAATCAAGTTTATTTTTAACATAATCAACTGAGTCAAGTAATGTTAATTTATGCAAATCATTTTTAACATCTTCATAATCATCTTCTAATGACTCAATTAAATCTTCTTCTACTAATATAGTTTTTTTCAAATTACTTATTTCACCATTACAATATATTATAATTCCTACTAGTGATGCTATGATGGCAAATATAATTATTGAAATTATAATTATTATTGCTTTTTTCTTTTTATTTTTTTTTGATATAGATTCTGATATATCACTTATTATTATTTTCTTTGCCATACATACACTCCTCTATTATGATTATAACACACAAATATAAAAAAGAGAATTATTCTCTTTAATTATTTATAATATTTAAAAGTTCATCTATAATTTAATTTATATTCTAGTTATTAAATTATTAAATTGATTCCATCCAATATATCCATCTTTTTGTAATCTACCTACAACAATTCCAGGTGAAATATTATTATCTAAAGAAAATTTTATAATATTTTCTTCTTTATAAAATAAATTATTATTAACAAATTTTTTATAAATATTATCAGAAATCAAAATGTTTCTAGCATATTCATCTGCTTCTAATTCAATATCATTATCTTCTGCATCTTCTAAATCAATAAATACTTCTTTTTTACTATGTTTTATTAAATGAGCAATTTCATGAAATAAAGTAAACCATAATATATCATCTTTTTTACCCCTATCGCTAATCATTATTATAGCTTTATCTGATGTTATTTTATAAGAAACCCCATTAACATATGTATTAGGTAAATGTGGTTCATATATTAAAGCAATACCACATTCTTTTAATAATATTTTTATTTCATCTAGTTTTTCTAAAAAAGGATTTGTTACTAATTCTCTGATTTTTTTTGAATTTTCTTTTAATTTTTCCATATTAAATTTTGGATATTCATCTTTATTAGATTGAATTTCTCCATATCTTAACCAACAATATAATGCTTCATATGAAAATTTATCATTATTACTTTTTCTAAAAGCTAGTTTTCTTTTTAATTCTGTATTAAATTCAAGAGAAGCTACTGAAAAAAATTTTCTTAAATTAACTACTTTTTCAAAAGCATCTCTTGTTTTTTCAATCCAATCCCAATTACGTTTTGCCATTTCAGTATATGGTATTTCATCTAAGTATTTTTCTTCTTCTATAATTGATTCAATATCCTTAACTCTTTCTAGCGATTCTCTATAACTACTTTCTAGATTATTCCAAAAACTAGCAGGTATATTAAAAACATACTCTAGTTTTAAAGCAGTAGAAGTAGTTATTGGAGCTTTACCTTTGATAATTTCATTTATTGTTTTTTTATTTATTCCTGTTTTATCTGCTAAATCTAGTTGTGTCATACTATTTACTTCTAATAATTCTAATATTGTTTCGCCAGGTGCAATTACATATTCATTTAGCCTATCTAATTTACTCATAATGTTTAGACACCTCCATTATTTCTATTTTTTTTATATCTCTTAAATCTTCTATTATTATATTATTCTCTTCTTGTCTAAAAATTAGTCTATATTGGTTTGTAATATTTATTGCAAATTGTCCTTCTCTATCACCAGTTAATTTATGTCTTCTAAAAGGAAGAGTTATTGGAATATCATTTAATGAATCAAATGCTTTTAATTCTTTTATTCTTTTTGGTAATTTTTTTGCAACTTCTGAACCATATTTTTTTATTAATTCTTTATTATAGTTTGGATCTTCACACATACATTGAAGTTTTTTTGTTTTATACGTTAAATCCATTAAACCCTCCTTTCTGTTTTAATTAATGTAATTGGTTAATTAAATTATAATATATATTTGGTATAAAATCAATATTTAATTTACTTGTTTAGTAAATAAAAAAGAGACTTATTAGTCTTTATTTAGAATATTTTTCAATTATTTTAGCAAACATTTCATTATGATAAGGTATTTTATCATCATTTAATCTACCATATAAATAATATTCTTTTTTATCATTAGTTTTAATAATTACTGATTTAACCTTTTTATTTAAAGGTGCGAATTTTTTTACTTCTATACTTTTAATATCTTCATTTTTAATAAAAGTATATGTATC
>OMSK01000040.1 GCA_900313725.1 uncultured Bacillota bacterium
AGTATTTAATTTTCTATTTCCTACATATATTTCTATAATGAATTTTAATAATAAAAATGAATTTAAAATAACTAAAAAATATCATAAATATAAATGATATTTTTTCATATTTATATTGTAAAAAAAACTAATTTATAGTAAAATGTATTATGGATAGGAATGGTAACATGGGAATTTTCAGCAGACTATTTAAAAAGAATGATAAAGAAACAACTGAGGAGTTAGTTGCTTATGATAAAGGGTTAGAAAAAACAAGAAAAGAATTTACTTCAAAACTAAATCTACTTACAATGAAACATAATAGAATAGATGAAGAATATTTTGAAGAGTTAGAAGAAATATTAATAAGTGCCGATATTGGTGTTAATACGGTAATGGATTTTATTGATAAATTAAAAAAGAGAGTTAAAAAAGAAGATATAAGAAGTGCAGAAGAATTAAAAGAAATCATTGTTGATGAAATGTTTGTTATCTATGTAGAAGGAGATATCATTGTTAATAAAATCAACTATGCGAGTGATGGGCCTACCGTACTTTTATTTGTAGGAGTAAATGGAGTAGGTAAAACAACAACTATTGGTAAAATTGGACATAAATTAAAACAAGAAGGGAAAAAAGTATTATTAATTGCTGGTGATACTTTTAGAGCAGGGGCTGTAGAACAATTAAATGAATGGGGAGAAAGAATTGGTTGTGATACAGTTTATAAAGAAAATGCTGATCCTGCTAGTGTAATATTTGATGGTTTAACTAAAGCTAAAAATGAAAACTATGATGTTGTATTAATTGATACCGCAGGACGTTTACAAAATAAAGTTAATTTAATGAGTGAATTAGAAAAAATAAATAAAGTAATTGGTAATATTATTCCAAATGCTCCTCATGAAACATTACTTGTAATAGACGCTACAACAGGACAAAATGGTATAAGCCAAGCAAAAAGTTTTAAAGAAATAACAAATATAACAGGTATAGTTTTAACTAAACTAGATGGTACTGCTAAAGGTGGTATAGTTCTAGCTATTAAAGAATCTGTTGGAATACCAGTTAAATATATTGGTTTAGGTGAAAAAATAGAAGATATTAAAGTATTTGATATAGAAAAATATATTTATGGATTATTTAAGGAGATGGAATAATGATAAAATTTAGAGATAATAGAACTCATGTAGGATTAATAACAGAAGCCGTTATATTATTCTGCTTATTATATTTTTTAATACTATCATTTATAATTCCAGAGTTATATGTTGTAGTTGAATACTTAGTATCATTCTTATTTTTAAATTTAGCGTTTAATAATTTCTATCAAAATAGAAAAAGCAAAGTAGGAATGGCATACTTAATATGTGGAATTATTATTTTAGTTGCTACTAAAATGTATAATGGATAATTTTTATTTAATAGATTTATACGATATATATGGTAGTTTACTTACAGAAAAACAACAACAATATTTTGAAGACTATTATTTTGATAATTTATCACTACAAGAAATAAGTGAAAATTATAATGTAAGTAGAAATGCAATATATAATAGTTTAAGAGAAACAAAAGAAAAATTAAATATATATGAAACAAATTTAAAGATATATGAAAAAAATAAAAAATTAAAGGAAATAGTAACTGAAATAGAAGATAAAAGAATAAAAAAACAATTAGAAGAACTAATTTGAAAGGGTTGGAAATATGTTTGGAGAAATAGTTTATATTAATGATAATGTTGCTCATATAGCAATTAAAGCGGGTACACCTGTATCAGAAGATTTAATGAATATGCATGTTATTTTTGAAGATGCAAGTAAAAAAATATTAGGTGAAGTAGAAGATATTACAAAAGAATTAATAAAAATAAGATTCTTAGGTGAAATAGTAAATAATAAATTTGTTGGTGGTGTAATTAGAAAACCAAAATTATCATCTACTATTAGAGTAATATCAAGTGAAGAATTTGGACTTATTGTTGGAAAACAAGATAAAAGTAGTATGATGCTTGGAGTATCACCATTATATAATGATTATCCAATATATATTGATATTAATGATATGTTTTCGAATCATATGGCAATATTTGGTAATACAGGATCAGGTAAATCATGGGGACTTGCTAGACTATTACAAAATGTATTTGAAAATAAAGAATTACCACCAATAAGATCAAATTTCTTAATATTTGATGCTTATGGAGAATATCATACTGCATTTAGAGAAATAAATAAGATTAATCCTAATTTTAACTTTAAATATTTTACAACAAATGTAAATGATAAAGAAGGTTCAATGCTTAAAATGCCAGTTTTCTTATTTGGTGTAGATGATTTAGCATTATTCTTACAAGCTACAGAACATTCACAATTACCAATAATTGAAAAAATGTATAAATTAGCAAGAATATTTTCTGAATCATCAGAATTAAGTGATGCATATAAAAATCATTTAATTGCAAAAGCAATTATGAATATTTTATATACTAATCAAACAGCAACTTCTAAAAGAAATGATATTTTCTCAATATTAAATGATTGTAGTACAGATAAATTTAATTTAGAGGCACCTGTTCAAGGAATAGGATATGTAAGGAAATTTAGAGAATGTTTTACAATAGATAAAGATGGATCATTCCAAGATAGTATTTTAGTAACACAATATATTTCTTCATTTATTAATCCTGATTTAGATCAATATGAAGCTATGACAAATAATTACTATACATTAAAAGATTTAGAAAAAGCATTAGACTTCACATTAATATCAGAAGGATTATTAAAAAATGAAAAAACATATAGTGATGCAGTTGCTTTAAAAGTAAAATTACACTCAATTATTATAAGTGAAAATGCTAAATACTTTGATTATCCTACATACATAGATTTAAATAATTATATAGCATCTTTAGTTACATGTAAAAATGGATATAAAGCACAAATAATTAACTTTAATTTAGAAGATATTGATGATTCAATGGCAAAAGTAATAACAAAAATATATACAAGAATGTTATTTGAATTTACTAAAAAATTACCAGATAGAGCATCAATACCATTCCATTTATTCTTAGAAGAAGCTCATAGATATGTTCAAAATGATAATGATAAAGATTTATTAGGATATAATATATTTGATAGAGTAGCAAAAGAAGGAAGAAAATATGGTTTAATATTTAATTTAATTTCACAAAGACCAGTTGAAATATCAGAAACAGTTATATCACAATGTAGTAACTTTATGATATTTAAAATGAACCATCCAAGAGATCTAGAATATATTAAAAAGATGTTACCTAATATTAATCAAGAAATAATAGATAAACAAAAAAGTTTACAACCAGGTACATGTGTAGCATTTGGTAAAGCATTTAAAATACCATTAATTATTAAAATGACTCCACCAAATCCAGCACCTTATTCATCAAACTGTGATATTGAAAATAGATGGAAATAAGACTCTTAAAGAGTCTTTTTATTTTAAAAAAATAGTTGAATAATTGAATAATATTTGATAAAATATTTTTGTTGGTGGTTGTATGAATATTAATAAATTAAAATTTTATAAAATTTTAAATATAATATTATGTGTAATACTAGTTTTTTCAGTTATAAGCTTATGGCCTAAAAAAGAAAAAATTGTTAAAAATGAAAATATTGAAAATAATTATTATGATAGTTATGCTGAATACTTGTTTTTAGGTGATTCAATTACAAACAATTATACTTTACAAAAATATTATCCACAATATCCAATTATTAATAGTGGTATTGGTGGAGATAGAACTTTAAATATGTTAAATAATCTAGATAATAGAGTGTTTAAATATCGACCAAAAGTAGTAATTATACTAGCAGGAATAAATGATTTAAAACGTTTTGAAGAACCAGAGTATGTTGCTAAAAATATAGAAGATATTACACTTAAAATAAAAGAAAAATTACCAAAGTGTAAAATATATATAGAATCAATTTATCCAGTTAATGAGGCTTGGAAAGATGATTATGATGAACCAGTACAAGATACTGATGAATTAATTAAAAATATAAAGTCTACTAATAAAAAATTAAAAAAAATATGTAAAAAATATAATTATGAATTTTTAAATGTTTATGATATTTTAGAAGAAGAAGATATTTTAATAAAAGAATATTCAAATGATGGATTACATTTAAATGAAGAAGGATATCGTGTAGTAACTGATTATATAAAAGAACATATTTTTAATAAAATAACTGACTTTAAAACTCAAATATGAGTTTTTTTGTTAATTTGCTTAAATTATAAAAAAATGCTATAATTCTTAAAGGGGGAAAAAATATGAAAAAAATAGCCGTTATTGTTGCAAGTGGTGTTGGTTCGAGAATGGGCCTTGATATACCTAAACAATTTGTAAAAATACCTATAGAACATGAAGGAAAAATACTTGAAGAAAAAGAAGTATTAACATATACTTTAGAAGAATTTCAAAAGCATCCTTTAATAGATGAAATTGTTGTTGTAACGTTAGATAATTATAAAAGACATGTTTTAGAGGAAGCACTAGATTATAATATTACAAAACTAAAATCAATTGTAAGTGGTGGATCTACTGTACAAGAATCTATTAGAAATGGTGTTTTTAGTTTGGAAGGAATTGCAAATAAAGAAGATATAGTAATAATTCATGATGGCGTAAGACCTATTGTAGATGAAGAAGTATTAACAGATGTTATAAATGTTTCAATAGAAAAAGGAAATGCAGTTACTTCTTTACCATATAATGAACAAATCTTTGTTATAGATGATGATAATCCAAGTATTACTCATCAGTATATAAATAGGGATAAATTAAGAAGAGTATCAACTCCACAAGCTTATAATTATGAATTATTAAATAAAGCATATCATGATGCGTTTGAGAAAAAAATAGGTATTTATCCACCAGCGTATACAAATAATATGATGGTAGACTTAGGTTATACATTAAACTTTGCTATTGGTTCTGAAAAAAATATTAAATTAACTACTCCAGATGATATAACTACTTTTAAATCATTTAAAATTCAAAAGTATGAAAAAGGAAAGGTTAAAGTGAAATAATGAAACTATTAGAAATAGAAGAATATAAGAAACAAATAGAGCAATATGCAAATTATAATATTGATTGGAATTTATTAAAAAACAAAAGCTTCTTAATATCAGGAGCAACAGGTATGATAGGAAAATGTTTAATTGATATTATTATGTATAAAAATGAATATGATAATTTAAATTGTACAATTATTGCTTTAGGTAGAAATAAAGAAAAAGCAAGTAATCGTTTAGGAGAATATTTTAATAATAATAATTTTAAATTTATAGAATCAGATATTAACAAATCAATAGATGTAGAAGATGAAAAAATAGATTATATACTACATGCAGCATCTTCAACACATCCACTTCAATATTCTAATGATCCAATAGGAACTATTACAGCTAATGTAATGGGTACATATAATTTGTTAGAATTGGGAGCACAAAAAAATATAGATAGATTTTTATTCGCATCCTCTGTAGAAATATATGGTGAAAATAGAGGAGATATTGATAAATTTGATGAAAACTATTTAGGGTATATAAATTGTAATACTCTAAGAGCCGGATATCCAGAAAGTAAAAGAACTGGTGAAACTCTATGTCAAGCATTTATTAAACAAAAAAATATGGATGTTGTAATCGCAAGATTATCAAGAGTTTTTGGCCCAACTATGTTAATGAGTGACTCAAAAGCATCATCTCAATTTATAAAAAATGGTATTAATGAAGAAGATATAGTGCTTAAAAGTGAAGGATTACAAAACTATTCATATAGTTATGTATTTGACGCTGTTATGGGATTACTTATTTGTTTAACAAAAGGTAAATGTGGTGAAGCATATAATATAGCAGATGACAAATTTGATATAAAATTAAAAGATTTTGCTAAGGCATGTGCAGACACAGTTAATAAAAAAGTAATATTTGATTTACCAGATGAAACTGAAAGAGCAGGTTATTCTACAGCTACAAAAGCATTATTAAATGCAACAAAAATAAAAGAGATAGGATATTTTGTTGAACAAGGCTTTAATGACCGCATTGAAGATACAATTAAAATACTAAAAAAAATAAAATAATAGAAACGTAAAGTTTCTATTTTTTATTTACTGTTATTAAAAAAAATGATAGAATATTATATGTAGTAAGTTTTAGGAGATGTTTATATATGACTGATAATAAATCAAAAAACAAAAATAAAAAAATAGATAAGACTAAAAGTAAAAACACTGGTAAAAATACTACTAAAAAGGGTGTAACTAATAAAAAAAATAATAAGGCTAGTGAAGAAAAAGTAAAAAAATCAATAGATAAAAAAGAAGATAATAAGGCTAATGAAAAAAAGGTAAAAAAATCAATAGATAAAAAAGAAGATAATAAGGCTAGTGAAGGAAAAGTAAAAAAATCAATAGATAAAAAAGAAGATAATAAG
>OMSK01000076.1 GCA_900313725.1 uncultured Bacillota bacterium
CATTAAATATGATTTAGCAAATTCTTTTGAAATTGTACTACCATATTGTAACATTGTACCCATAGCAGTATCTCCATCAACATTTGCGTTTTCTCTTTTAGCGTCTTCTTCACCAGCTGATTTAAGTCCTAATCCTTCAATTGATTTTAAGAACTTATGTGTTTTCTTTTCATCAAAGAATAATTTTCTTGAATTAGCTCTTCTTTCACGATATTCTTTAAATGATGTATAAACATCTTTATATCCTTTTTTATCTAATTCATCTTCAATCATATCTTGAATTTCTTCAATTTTAATTTTTTGATTTTCTACTTTTTCTATTCTATTTATAACAGCTTGATAAACCTTTTGTATATCTTTATCTGTGTATTTATCCTCTTCATCTTCTGTTCTTACACTATCAAATCCCTTTTTAATAGCAATCGCAATCTTTGATCCATCAAAGTCTACTTTTTTGCCATTTCTTTTTACTACTATTTTATCTTTTAATAGCTCTTCTGTCATTTTACTCCCTCTACTTTCTAATTAAATTTTACATCATAAAATATATATAAGTCAATAACTTTTGAATAACTTTTTTCAAATTTTTGTTCGCTATGTTTTTTTATCCTTATTTTTCAACAAAATTCACTTTTTTAATTTTACACTTTTTTACATTTTTTAATTTTTTTATTTTTTTAATTTATTAGTATTTTGGACTTTTTCTTTATTTTACAATATATTAAAACAAAATGTGTATTTTAAAAAAATATCAAAAAAATCATTTTTTACAAAAAGTTGTTTTTTAGTTTTTTTAATTTTTTCAATTTTTATCAAAAATAAACTTTAACCCATTTTTATAATTTGAATAGATTATATTAGGAGGTAAATTTATGAATTTTTCTGATGGTTTTTTTAAACGTGTTGAGAAGAAAACAAATGTCAATAAAGATACTATTTTAGGGTTAGCTAAAAAGCTGGAACAAGGAGATATGAAAGATGAAAATAACTTACGTGAAGTTATTCAAGAATTATCAAGATTAACAGGTAAAGATATATCTAAAGAAAAGGAGGACAAAATAATAAGTGCGGTTCAAAATGATAAAGTACCAAAAGATATAGATAAAATGATATAAAAAAGTCATATACCCTACTCTTTAATCATATAGTTGATTAGAAAGTAGGGATTAAATGGAAAAGATAGATGTTATTAAAAGTATTACAGAACGTACAGGTGGTGAAATATATCTAGGAATTGTTGGGGCTGTTAGAACAGGTAAATCAACTTTTATAAAAAAAGTTATTGAAAATCTTGTTGTCCCTAACATTGAAGATGAATATGAGAAAAAAAGAACACTTGATGAAATACCACAAAGTGCTCAAGGTAAAACTATAATGACAACAGAGCCTAAATTTGTTCCTAGTAATGGAGCTACTATTAATATAGATGATTTCAGTACTAATATTAGGTTAATAGACTGTGTTGGTTATATTATTCCAGAAGCTAAAGGATATGAAGATGATAATGGTCCTCGCATGGTTAAATGTCCGTGGTATGATAATGAAATACCATTTGTAGAAGCTGCAGAAATTGGTACTGAAAAAGTTATTAGAGACCACTCTTCTATTGGTATTGTGATAACCACTGATGGATCATTTGGCGAAATTGGAAGAGACAATTATATTGATGTAGAACAAAGAGTTATTAATGAATTAAAATCATATGGTAAACCTTTTATAGTTGTTTTAAATTCAGCCCACCCTATGCTTCCAGAAACAGAAAGAATTGCTGATAATTTAAGAAACGAATATGATGTACCAGTACTTCCTATCAACGTTGAAAATATGAATGAAAAAGATATTTATGATATATTGAAAAACGCATTATATGAATTTCCGGTATTAGAAGTAAATGTTGAAATGCCTGAATGGATTGCGACATTATCAAGTAATAATTGGTTAAAAAAATTATACATTGATAAAATAAGAGAAAGTGTATCTGAAATTGATAAATTAAAAGATATAGATACTATCACTGGTCATTTTAATGATTGTGAATATATAAATAAGGCATATTTGTCAAATGTTGATACTTCTACTGGTATTGTTACTATAACTTTAAATTCACCGGATGACTTATATAACAAAATACTTAAAGAAACAATTGGTATTGATATTACCAATAAATCACAATTACTTAGTATTTTTCAAGATTATAATGAAATTAGAAATGAATATGATCAGGTTAAATCTGCTTTAAAAATGGTTAAACAAACAGGATATGGTGTTGCATCTCCTACTCTATCAGATATGAAATTAGATACACCAGAAATAATTAAACAAGGATCTCGTTATGGAGTTAAATTAAAAGCTACTGCTCCATCAATTCACATGATTAGAGTTGATGTTGAATCTACATTTGAACCAATTATAGGTTCTGAAATTCAAAGTAAAGAATTAATTGATTATTTAATGAAAGACTTTGATACCAATCCAGATAATATATGGAAAAGTGAAATATTTGGAAGAAGTCTAGATGTTATTGTCAAAGAAGGTATTCAAGCAAAGCTTTCACTACTTCCTGAAAATGTTAGATTTAAATTATGTCAAACTCTAACTAAACTAGTTAATAAAGGTTCTGGTAATTTATTTGCCATTGTATTATAAAAACTAGATATAATCTAGTTTTTGACTTTTATAATAAAATATGTTAATATATTGTCCTGTTTGGAGGGGTTAACATGTATTCATATGATTATGATTGTGAAATGTTAAGACTATATTTTGAAGAAAAACATTTTCCAAAGTGGAAAATAAATGAATTATTAGAACAAAATCCATTTAACAAAGATTATGTTATTTGGGAAAAACAAACTTTAAATAATAATAAAACATTTGCAATCACATTAAAAAGAAATAAAATAATAAATAGTGACACTCAAATTCAAGAAATTGCCGTACATGAAGATAATAGTGTTGGTATTCATCTAAGTAATAATGTAATATGTACTCCTTGTTCTATTACAAGTGATATAAATAAAATAAGATTATTTAATAAATTAATATTAGTTAAAGGAATATACCCTAATGAAAGAAGTTTTTTTAAAAAATTAGATAAAAATAAAATTCCTTTTATTACAGGAATATGTACTAAACAATATGGATATTATTTACATATCTTAAATGAATATAAAAAAATGATTAATGAATTAAAGAATTGTGAATTAATAACTGAACAAGATAATGATCAATTCATTTCAATAGTAAAAACAAAATAGGAGTTTTATCTCCTATTTTTTAATTTGTTGAATATAGATTTAATAATTTATTATAAATACCATCTTCTACTTTATTTAATGAATTAATTGTAACTTCTAATGATTTTTTATATTCTCCTCTATAGAATAGTTTTTCTGAATATCTTAGATATTTATCTAAATTATTTACACTGCTTCTATATCTATTTCCATATACAATAGCCATTTCTGCAAACATAGCAGTTCTAACCATTTCTTTTGTTGTTTGAAATAATTTAAGTACTAAATCACGAGCTGTATCTACTCTAACGTTTAAAACTTCTATTGTTATTGGTTTTTTATCTAATTCTTTAATTATTTCTTTTATTGCCGCTTGAGCATCATTTAATTGTATAAAATAATCTCTAGGAATTACTGGTAAATTATAATCTCTTATTTTATATTTCGATTCTTTTAATATACCTTTTATTTCATCTAATTGTTGACGTGCTCTAAGCTCATCTTCTTTCATAGTTCCTACAGAATTAAATATATCTTCCATATCTTTATCTATTCTTGATAATTTTATAGATAGACTTTCTATTTCTTTAGTTAATTCTGAATATGCAAATGTGTTATTACTTGTATGTTTAATTAAAACGCTATAATCACTATCTAAAGCATCTAATTCATCCTTAATACTATATAATCTTTTTAAATCCATATCTGATAAATTATATGCTTGTTTAATTTCACCTATTTGACTAAGCATTTCATTCATAATACCATTTGTTTTAGTAAATCTATTTTTAAAGTTTTTATTTGCTTCCTCATAATCTAATCTATTTACCTTTTCTTTTTCAAAATCAGTAAAAATTGATTCAAAATAGTCTAACATTACCTTTAATTCAAATAAACTATCTTCTATATTTAAATCATGAGCTCTTGATAAAATATCATTAATCTTTTCATCAGATTCTTTAATATTATATTCAATATTTAAATAATCAAGTGGATAACCTTTTTCAGTCATCATTCTATATTTTTCTTTTATTTCATTAATTTTCTTTGGTAATATTGAAGTACCAAGTAATATAATTCCTGGTAACTCTTCAATTAAATTACCCATATGTTTAATCATTTCATCGATTTTTTTAACTACATCATTTACTTCTGTATATTCATTTTTTTCCATTAAATCTTCAAACAATTCAAATTTAGAAGCAATATTTTCAAATTGTAATTCAACTGTTTCTGCAGTATCGCCAAATTCTTCTTTTGATTCATTAAATTTTTGATATAATTCTCTATATTTAATTTTTAATTTAGTAATGATTGCTCTATTACGCTCTTCACTACCAGTAATTTCTTTAATTTCATTAAGTAAAAATTCTGAATTTGTTCTTACTTTATATATTTCCATTTCTAGTCGAGCTATTTTATATGTTGTTTTTTTATAATCCATTTTAGATAATGAATAATCCGCATCTAATAACATATCTGTTATTTTAGGGATTTGATTTGTTCTTATTACTTGTAATCTTTCTTTCCAGTTATCATACATTTTCTCTAATTTTTCATTATTTAAGTATGATTCTATTTTAGATAATTCTGGAATAACTGGTGAAGAATCTAATTTATTTTTTTCTATCTCTAATTTATCTATTTTAGCTTTATAACGTTTATTCTTGTGATTTTTGATAAAATATAATGTAACTAAGACTGTAATAATTGCGATTACAATAATACAAACTATGGTAAATATTACATTTGTCATCCTATCACCTCGTACTATAATTTTACCACAAATATGTAGAATTTTGTAGTCCTTTTTCATAATTTCAAAAATTTGGAATAAATTATATTAAATGATTGACTTAATTTAATAATTATGTTAATATTTATGTAGACACAGACGTGTTTTTATTTTGAAAAAAAATGAGGTGTTTTATGAAATTTTTTAAAGGTGTAAAATCAGAATTTAAAAAAATTAGATGGTCTACTAAAAAAGAAATGGCAGCATATTCAATTGCTACATTATTATGTGTAGTTATATTTGCTCTATTCTTTACAGGATTAGATGTTGTTATCTCTGCTTTAAAGGAAGTGATTAACTAATGGAAAAAGAATGGTATGTTGTTAATACTTACTCTGGACACGAAAGTAAAGTAAAAGAAAAACTTGAAATGCGTGCTAGTACTATGGGTATGGAAGACTATATCTTTAGAGTAGTTGTTCCAGAAGAAACAGTAGTAGATGATAAAGGTAAAGAAAAAGTTAAAAAAATGTTTCCTGGTTATATTTTAGTTGAAATGATTATGAATGATGAAGCTTGGTTTATTGTAAGAAATACTCCAGGTGTTACAGGATTTATCGGATCAAGTGGTAAAGGTGCTAAACCATTCCCATTAACTCCTGCTGAAGTTGATAAAATACTTGGTAGTATGGGTATGAGTAGACTTGAAATTGGTAATACATTAAATGTAGATGACAATGTTAAAGTTGTTAATGGTCCATTTGCATCTATGTTTGGTAAAGTTAAATCATTAAATATGGAAACTCAAACATTAGAAGTTACACTTGATTTATTTGGTCAAGAAACAGTTGTTGAACTTGGATTAAGTGATATAGAAAAAGCATAGAAATCTATGCTTTTTTATTTATAATATCTTTTAATAAATTCTTCTTTAAATTCTTCTAATCTATCTTCTTTAATAGCAAGTCTTATATCTTCTGTTAATTTAATTAAGAATCTTATATTATGTATTGATAGTAGTCTTTGTCCAAATGATTCATTCGCAACTATTAAATGTCTAATATAAGCTTTTGTATAATTTCTACATGCATAACAATCACAATCATCTAGTGGTGTAAAATCTTCTTTATATTGAGCATTTTTTATATTTATTTTTCCATTTTTAGTAAATGCATTACCATGTCTTGCGATTCTTGTTGGTAAAACACAGTCAAACATGTCTATACCACGTTCAACACCTTCTATTATATCAATTGGTTCTCCTACTCCCATTAAGTATCTAGGTTTATCTTCTGGTAAATACTTAACTGCATAATCAATCATTCTATACATAGTATCTTTATCTTCACCAACACTTGTACCACCAATACTATAACCATCAAAATTCATTTTAACAGTTTCTTCTGCAGAATATTTTCTTAAATCTTCATATTCTCCACCTTGAACTATACCAAATAATGATTGATTAGGATTATTATGAACATCTTTTCCTCTTTTAGCCCATCTAAGCGTTCTTTCAGTACTTGCTTTCGCATATTCATATGTTGCAGGAAAAGGAATACATTCATCAAATGACATAGCTATATCAGAATCTAATTTATTTTGTATTTCAATTGATAGTTCTGGAGTTAATAATAATTTTTTACCATCTAAATGACTTTTAAATATTACTCCCTCTTCTACTATATCTTTTTTCTTATTTTTAGCTAAACTAAATACTTGAAATCCACCTGAATCTGTTAATATTGGCCCATCGTAATTCATAAATTTATGAAGTCCACCAGCACGATTTACTGTATCTTCTCCTGGTCTTAACCATAAATGGTAAGTATTAGAAAGTATTATTCCACTACCTACTTCTTTTAATTCTTCTGGTGACAATGTTTTTACTGTAGCTTGAGTACCTACTGGCATAAACATTGGTGTTTCAAATGAACCATAATTTGTATGTAATATTCCACATCTAGCTCTATTACTTTGTTTCTTTAATTCATATTTTATCTTCATAAGCCACTTCCTAATTAACAATTATACATTAATTAATTAGTTTTCTCAAGACTATTTAGTATTTCTCCTATATTATTATTAAATGACTTTATTATGATATATCCTAGTATTTTTTCATCAGTATTATTTATTTCATATATCTTATTTTCAAATTTAAATTTTATTTTATTTTTCTTCTTAATATATTCAATATCATCATATATATTATTACCATATCTATAGATATCTAAATATCTTAAAAAAATTCTTTTTAAATATTTATCTTTATCATTAATAATAAGTATTTTACCCTTAATAGTTTTTAGATACTTTAACAATACTTTATATTCTTCTTTGGTATTTATGTGTGTTATATTTAATATATCTGGAATAATATTAATATTATTTAATTCATAAATATTACTTATAACAATCTCATTTTCTAAATTATATTTTGTATCAGTTATTATCATACTACATTATATGCTTAATAATAATTAAAATACCATTTCTTTATATGGCAAAATTATTATTGTATTAGTTCCTATATTTTCTTTAGATTCATATTCTATAGTACCATTATGAGCCTTTATTATTTGGTTTGATAAATATACACCAAGGCCGGTACCTTTACTTTTTGTAGAAAAGAATGGTTCTTTTATTTTTAACAATTCTTCTTTATTCATTCCTATTCCATTGTCTTCTATATGGATTTCAATAGAATCTTTTTTTTGTACTGAATATAATTTTATTAATCCATCACTATTAATGGATTCTATACTGTTTTTTATAATATTTATAAGTACCTGTTTTAATCTATTATAATCAGCATCTATATATAATTCTTCTTTACTAATATTAAAACATCTATGAATATTTTTTTCTTTTAGAATTGGTATAAAATTATTAGTTGTTTCTTCTAATAGTAAGTTTAAATCTATTATATCCTTTTCTATTTTTATTTTATTTATTGATAAAAAATCTTCTAATAATACTAGTACTCTATCTATTTCTCCCTTTAATATGTTAACGTATTTTTTACTTTTTTCAATATTACTTGAATCAAACATATCTAAGTATCCTTTACAAACTGTAATGGGATTTTTTATTTCATGAGTTATTTTAAACAAAGATAATCTAAGATTTTTTTCTTCTTCTAATTCTTTTATATTATTTTCAAATTTAAGAATATTATTTATTTTATAAAACAACACTATTACTATATATGATACAAATACAAACGATCCAATGACAATTAATGTATTGATAGTAAATGAAGTATTAATTACTATTTTATATAAAATATAAAACAGTATTTTTAAATATATAAAAATATTAAAAAATGTTTTATGCTTATTTTTAAATATAATATATATTAAGTAGTAAGTAATATATTCTATTATAAATAATATAAACAAACTATGATAATGTAATGATAATATTAAGCAACAAGAAATAGATATAATTAATATACTATTTGTTTTATTTTTTAAATATGCAAGTATTAATGGTAAATTCATAAGTAAATATAATGATATACTATCATTATTAAACTTTAATATAAAATAATAACTTGTTAGTATTGCAAAATCTTCAAATAAATTATTCTTTTTTAAATCATATATTTTATTGTACCTATTATATAATATACATAATATAAGTGGGAAAATCAGTATTATTATATCTAGCAGAATGTTATCAAATAAATTCATAATATCACCTATCTAAATATTACTATTTATCTTTGTCGAATTTTGTCGAAATATGTTTTATATTATAATTATTTGTCAAAAAAAAGAATCTAATCAATAGATTCATTTTTCTTATTTGCTACTATATCATAATGTTCTCTAACTTTTTTCTCAATTTCGTCTCTTAATTTAGTATTTATTTTAAATAGTTCTTTAACATTTTCTCTACCTTGTCCTAATTTTTCTCCGTTGTATGCATACCAAGCTCCACTTTTTTCTATTATATTAGCATCCGCTGCTAAATCAACTAATTCACCAGTTTGTGATACACCTTCTCCATACATAATATCTACAGAGCAGCTTTTAAATGGAGGAGCCATTTTATTTTTAACAACTTTAATATTAGTTTTATTACCAATAACATCTGCTCCTTCTTTAATTTGTTCACTTCTTCTAATTTCAAGTCTAACAGATGAATAGAATTTTAATGCTCTACCACCAGGTGTTACTTCTGGATTTCCAAACATTACACCAACTTTTTCTCTTAATTGATTAATAAAGATACATACAGTATTTGTTTTATTTATAACTGGAGATAATTTACGTAAAGCTTGAGACATTAATCTTGCTTGTAAACCAACATGTGAATCTCCCATTTCACCTTCGATTTCTGCTTGTGGAACTAAAGCTGCTACTGAGTCAATTACTATTACAGAAATTGCTCCGCTTCTAACTAATGCTTCACAAATTTCTAATGCTTGTTCTCCATTATCTGGTTGTGATAATAATAAATCATCAGTATTAACTCCAATTTTAGCAGCATATGTTGGATCTAATGCATGTTCTGCATCAATAAAAGCAGCTCTTCCTCCTAATTTTTGTGCTTCTGCAATAGCGTGTAATGCAAAAGTAGTTTTACCACTTGATTCTGGTCCATATATTTCTATAATTCTTCCTTTAGGATATCCTCCAATACCAAGTGCTACATCTAATGAAATTGACCCACTAGGTATTACATCTATATTTTGATGTTCATGATCTCCTAATTTCATTACTGATCCTTTTCCAAATTGTTTTTCTATATCAGCTAAAACTTGATCTAGTGTTTTATCTGTTGTTTTTGCCATGTTTATTCCTCCTCTATTACAATACCATTATATAATAGAAAAAAAACAATGTCAATACTTTTTTCGAACATTTGTTTTCTTTTTTTGGTGCCAATTTTTAACAAAAAAAAGCAAATCTGCTTAAACAAATTTGCCAAATTCGTAGGTATTTTATTCCACTTCTATCTTTTCTGTTTTTTCATTAAATATAAATTTTTTATTCATATTATAATATTCAACAGCAGATATTATTGATAATACACATGCTACTATAAGTAATGCATCTGCAACTCTTAAATTGTATAATTCAAATGGAAGATTGTAGAATAATGTTAAAACAATTCCAACCATTAAACAAGCTGTTTTTAATTTTCCTAGTTTTATTGCTGAAACAACTTTTCCTTTAGATCCTGCTAACATTTTAACAGAGTTTACAAAACTATCACGAGCAACAATTACAACTGGAATAATAGGACTAATAAATCCTTTAGCAGCTAAAATAATTAATACTGGATTAACTAATATTTTATCTGCAATAGCATCTATCATTTTTCCAAAGTCAGTTACTAAATTATATTTACGAGCTAAATACCCATCAAAGAAATCTGTAACTGATGCTATTATAAATAATATAGCTACAATGATATAAGTTATATCTATAACTATTGATTCATTAACAAATAATTTAGGAACTGTAATTCCTGCTGAATCAAATGGAAATAAAAGTAAAACAATTATAACAATTGATAAAATTATTCTACTTAATGTTATTTTATTTGGTAAATTCATATTTACACCTACCTTATTATATTTTCTGTTGGATTACTATCACCACTATTATTATTATTATTTTTTATTTTAGAAACAACAACAACCAAACAAACAACAATAATTATCATCATAAGTATATAAATAATTATTGGTGACATTTTAAGTTTTCTTGGTCTTTCATATGTATATGGTGATACAACCTTTTTTTCTTCTTTTTTTGTACTATTTTCAACTTGTTTTCTTGCTTTTTTAATATCATCTAGAGAAATTTTTGATGTATAATCAAATAAAAATTCATTAAAATCATCTATCATATCTTCATAGTCTAAACCTAAATATTTAGAATAATCTCTGATAAAATATTTTAAATACATTATATCTTTAAAAGCATCTTTGTTTCCTTCTTCAAGATCTTCAATTTGCGATGGCTTTAGTTTTAAGTCATTGGCTGCTTCTTCTACTGTAATACCAATATTTTCTCTTGCTTCTCTAAGTGCTTCACCAATTTCTTTCAACAATCACACCTACCTTCTAAATAAAAAAAATTAATATTTTATAAGCCATGTTCTGTACCTATTACTAGGTGACAAACATTTATCTATCCTTTCGGATCCTACCGCAGATTCGTATTCTCTTAGGTAAGTTCCCCTACCAAAATTTGGGTTTCTCACTCGTGGGGTTTATCGCGTTCCATTTCATCTGTTTCCAGAATCTTCGTCACTATGACACTTTTATATCTACTTTAACCATATCCAAGGACTTAGGTTATTTCGAAGCCGTTAAGTTTCCTTACCATAGGTTATTTTTTCCCTATGCACGAACACTAAAGTCATCACAGACTTTGTGAGCATGGACTTTCCTCTACAAAACAAGTTTGCAGCGTTTGTCAAAATATTAATCTTCATCTCCGTATATTATTTTTTCTAGATTTGATAATCTTCTAAGTAAATCTACATTACTTACATCTTTATTAGAACCCTCTTTAATAACTTCTAATTTAGTTTTTAATCCTCTTATTTCTTGTTTTAAGCGAATATTATCTTCTAATAATTCTTTTTTATCATTTTCTAGTTCTTTAATTATTGAAACAAATTCTTCATAATCTCTAATTATGACATCTAAGAATTTATCAACTTCTTGTGGTCTATAACCTCTAGTATCAATTTTAAATTCCTTTTCTAAAATATCTTTACCAGTCAAAAGTATCCTTTCTTGATACATTCTTGCCACCTCTCATTCCTATTATTATTTTATAAGATTTTTATATATTTGTCAATTATTAATAAAAGGTTAAACTTAATTAACCTTTTATTATTTTTATCTTAACTTTTTGAGTTTTTGAAGTATAAGATGCACGTACATCCATACCCTCTACATTAACTGGAACTTCATATTCTCCTTCTTTATATCCATTTAAATCAATATAAGCATTAATATCCGCAGCTTGAATACTACTAATTACTGATTTAACTCCTTTAACCGTTACAGTTACTTGTGTTGAATTAGCATCTACACCTTGAACTACAAGACCTTCAGCTAAATTACGTGATTCAATATTTATATGATTAAAGTCTTTATTATCTTCATTATCTAGTGTTATTTTAACTGTTATATTATTAATTGATAATGATCTTACACCAACAGGTTTTTTAAGTTCTAGTTTATATTCTTTTGTATCTTTTAAATCTGTTACATCTACTGTTACTGGTATTGATGTAATATCTTTAAGTTTTTCCGTATCACCATATACTGTAACTTTAGTTGCACTTTGATTGATTGAACTAATTGATTTACCAAATGTTACATTTCCTTCTGGAATAACTTTTATTGGCACTTCTTTACTTGGTGATGAAATACTTAGATTAACATCTATCTTAGCAGGTACTATTTCTACATCTACTACATCACCTTTAGCATTATATGCTTTTAAAGGAACATCTTTTACAGTAATATTACCACTTTTTTGCTCTGGAATATTATCTATATCAAGTAAAGCCTTAACACTTGTTACCTCATTTAATCTATGTTCAGCACCCTTTATAACAACTTTATCTGTATCGTATTTAACATCATCTATTGTAAGTCTTTTATCAAGTTTATCTTGATTAATCAAATCCATATCTAATGTCATTGTTTTTGATACTTTTTGATAAATTATAACCGTTACACTTGATGGATTAACCATATAATCAATATTACCAACATTTTGACTATAGTTAATATTTACTTTATGTGTACCTGGTTTTAATCCTGTTAAATCAACTGTTACTTCATGAGTAGAAGATTGATCTGCTATATATAAATCTGTTTTACTACCTATTAATGTTACATCTACTGTTTCTGGTAGTCCCTCTACTACATATGCTTCTTCATTATATAATACTTTTAATTCTTGATTCTTTAATACTTTAGCATTATTATCTTTGAATACTAATTTTTTTTGATCAATTAATATAAATGTCGCTACAGCAAGTATTAAAGATATAAATAATAAAGTATTTGTACTTGATAGCCAGTTTTCAAATTTTTTACCTGAATTACTAAATTTTGAAGTAATTCTATATATTAATTTTGTAATTGGAAATATTATTATTTTATCAAAAAATTTCCATATTCCTATAAAGAAGGATTTAATTGCTTTCAATATCTTCATCTTGCACTTCCTCCTCTTCATCCATTATTAATGTTTTCTTTGGTCTTAATTCTTCTAATAAAATAAGTTTAATTTCATCAGTTGTTAAATTATAATTAAGTTCACCATTCATTGCTACTGATAATCTACCTGTTTCTTCAGAGACAACTAAAACAATACAGTCTCCTGTTTCAGAAATACCTAAAGCAGCTCTATGTCTAGTACCAAGTCTTTTACTTATTTTCATGTTATCGCTAGTTGGAAATACAGCTCCTGCACTTGTAATCTTATCCCCTTGAATAATTACGCCACCATCATGTAATGGGTTATTTGGAAAAAAGATTGAAATAAGTAAATCAGATGATATATCAGCATAAATCTTTTTAGATTTTTCAATATAATCATTTAAACTATTATCTCTTTCAATAACTATTAATGCACCAATTCTTGCTTTTTTAAGATAATCCATCGCATTAGTTATTTCATAAACTATTCTTTCTCTTTCATCAACTGTTAAAACTTTATGTCTTCCAAGCAATTGACTTCTACCTAAATATTCTAAGACGTTTCTAATTTCTGGTTGGAATATTACTATTAAAGCAAGAGGACCCCAAGTAATAACATAGTCTAATATATATCCTATTGTTATTAAATGGAATACATCGCTTATTATCTTAAGGCCAACAATAATTAAGATACCTTTAAATAATAAAACCATTTTTACATTTTTTCTTAAATGTTTCAAAATATAATAAAACGCACCCCAAACAAGTAATACATCCAGTATTTTTGTTATAAAGCTTGTTATACTTTCAAAAGTCATAAACATCTCCTCTATTCTGTTAGTAATTATACCATATTAAATTTATAAATAAAACAACATTTATTAATTTTTTTATTTAAAAGCTAAAAGTGTGTAAACTATTACACACTTTATATACATTTAATTTACATTTAAAATTTCCAAATATCTTCTTCTTCAGTATTTGGTGTACTTTCTTTTGAATCTGCTAATTTAGTTGCTTCATCTACATCATCAAGTATTTTATTAAAATCTTGATCAATATTTAAATCTTGATTAAATTCTTGATCACCAAATGGTGCATATAAATCCTCTTCATTATTAATAACTGGAGTTTCTATTTTTTCTACAGCTGGTTCTTCGGTATTAACTTCATTTGCCTCCTCAACTGGTTCTACAGTTGGTTCTTCAGAATTAACTTCATTTGCCTCCTCAACTGGTTCTACAGTTGGTTCCTCAGAATTAACTTCATTTGCCTCCTCAACTGGTTCTACAGCTGGTTCTTCAAAATTAACTTCTTTTACCTCTTCAACTGGTTCTACA
>OMSK01000092.1 GCA_900313725.1 uncultured Bacillota bacterium
ATGAAAACATTTTTTGGTTCTTCTACTACACATATTAATTTTTGATTACGAGCTTTATCTTTACATATTTCACATAAATCATCTTCACATAAATTATTACATATCTTACATCTATTTATTTTTTCTTTTATGTTATCTAATGTTGTAGAAAATAATTTAATTGTATCATCTTCCATATCTAGTACTGATAAAGCAAGTCTTTCTGCTGTTTTTTCACCTACACCTGGTAGTTTTTTAAAACATTCAATTAAATCTTTTATAGTTTTTGGATAATTCATTAAAATAAACCTGGCATTCCTTGAGTAAATTTACCCATTTTTTGTTCAGTATCTTTATCAATTTGCTTATTAGCTTCATTGACTGCTACTACAATCATGTCTTGTAACATTTCTATATCTTCTTTTTCTAGTGAATCAGCATCTATTTTAACTTCTACTAATTCTTTTGTTCCTTTCACTTTTACAGAAACTAAAGATGATTTTCCCTCATATATTGTTTCATCTATTATTGCTTTTTCTTTCATCATATCGTTTTGCATTTTTTGAGCTTGTTTTAACATTGCTTGCATATTCATATTATTCCTTCTTTCTAATTATATTCTATTATATCACTAAACTCACTATCAATTGAGTTTAGTTCTTTTTTTTTAATATTATCTAATGATGGTTCTTCTATATATTCATATTTTTTCTTTTTACCATTAAATTCTTCTTTTATTGTATTCCATTTAGAAATATCAGTTGCGATTACTTTATAATTATTTTTATATACCTCGTTAAATAATTCTTCTATTTCTGGTATTTGTTCATTAAATAATTTAGAAATACGATCATTCTTATAAACAAATATAATTATATTATTTCCTAATGCTTTTAATTCTCCATCCAATACTAATGAAGTAATTTCACTATATTTAGGATTCATTAACATTACTCTTATTTCTTCTATTTTCTTTTTAAATTCTAAAAATTCTTTTTTGTCAAAATTACACAAAGTATTATTTATCCTTATATTTTCTAATTTATTTAAAAATTCATAGTCAATATTGTTATTTAATTCTGGTAATTGTTTTTCTTTAGACTTTACTTCTACATTTTTTGTAGGTATAACTTGTTCTATTACCTTTTCTACTTTTATACTTTTAACATTATCATTTTCATTATTTAATATTTTTATTATTACTGTTTCAAATAACAATTTTGGATTATTTGATTTTTTCATTTCAGGTATTGATTCATTAAAATATTTAATATTATTTATTATTTCATGTTCAGTTATTTTATTTTGTAATTCTTCATATATTTCACTATATGAAATATTATTTTCTAAATATTCTTTTGCATTTAATGATAATAATATATTTCTATAAAAATTAATTACTTCTTCAGCTAATTTTACAAAATTTTTACCATTATTATCATATTTATCAATCACATCAAATATTTCATTGTAGTTTTTATTAATAATATTTTCTACTAATTCTTTTAATTCATATTGAGGTATTGTACCATTTATTTCATGTATATTATCCACTGTTATTTTTGAATCAGAATAAGCAACAACTTGATCTAATATAGATAAAGCATCTCTCATTCCACCATCAGCTAAGCGAGCTATTTCAACAACTGCATCATCATCTATATCAATTTTTTCTTCTTTTATTATATATTCTAATCTTTCTTTTATTTTATTTACACTTATTTTATTAAAATCAAATTTTTGACATCTAGATAAAATAGTATTTGGTATTTTATGAATTTCTGTAGTTGCTAAAATAAATATAACATGTGCTGGTGGTTCTTCTAATGTTTTAAGTAATGCATTAAAAGCTCCTATTGTAAGCATATGAACCTCATCAATTATGTATATTTTATACTTACCTGATGCAGGTACTAAATTAACATTATTACGTAATTCTCTTATTTCATCTACCCCATTATTACTTGCTGCATCAATTTCAATAATATCAGTTATTTGTTTATTATTATATAGTGTACAATTTACACATTTGTTACAAGGTGTTAAATTATTTGGATTTTCACAATTAATTGTTTTAGCAATAATCTTTGCTGTACTAGTTTTTCCAGTTCCTCTAGGACCACTAAATATATATGCATGATTCAGTTTATTGTTTTTAATTTCATTTTTAATTGTTCTAATTATTATATCTTGTCCTACTACTTCATCAAATGTGGTTGGTCTATATTTTCTATATAATGTTTGATACATTTTATCACCTCATACCTTTATATTATAACATTTTTCTATTCTTTTTTAAATATTATAAAACAATGTATTTAACATTGTTTTATATGTGCCATTTATATTATTTCCCAGGAAATAATGTTTCACGTGAAACATTATATTTAATTGTTAATGTTTCACGTGGAACATTCATTATTCAGTTGGTTTATTGTTTTTAGATGTTTCACGTGGAACATTTATTTTTCTTTTATTTTTAAAAAATTTTTGCATTAGATCTAATACTCTTTTATCATCTATTTTAATAATTTCATATTTTTTATTATTAAATAATTCATTATTTTTAATATTTCCAAATGAATCATTTTCTAATATATAAATAATTTTTTTAATTCTAGACTGAATAATTGCTCCAGAACACATAATGCATGGTTCCATTGTTGTATATATTTCACATTCATCCAAATGCCATGTTTTTAATTTTTTACATGCTTTATTAATTGCTAATATTTCTGCATGATAAGTTGAAACACCTTTATTTTCTTTTAAATTATGTGCTTTTGATATTATTTTACCATTTTTAACAATTGCACATCCTACAGGTATATCTCTTTTTTTATATGCTTTATTTGCTTCCTTTAGTATTATATCTATTATATTATTCATAAAATCACCTACAAAAAAAGCACACACATTTAGAGGTTCTTAAGGCTGCTACCTTCCGATTCTGACCTGGTTCAAACATAAATGTTGTGCCATAAATAATATATATTATTGTTTAAAAAAAATCAATGTTTCACGTGAAACATTGATAAATTTATTATATTTTATACATATGTTTCACGTGAAACATATAATATTTATTATTTTATATAAAAAACACAATGTTTCACATGGAACATTGTGTTCTATTTTGAATGTTTCACGTGAAACATTCATTATTCAGTTGGTTCATTATTTTCAGATGTTTCACGTGGAACATCATTTTCAGAAGTATCATCTGAATTTATTATAACAATACTTCCAACTAATTGACCATCTTTTAAATTAATTAGTTTAACACCTTGTGCTACCCTACCTGTAGAAGAAATTTGATCTATAGGTAATCTTATAATCATACCACTATTAGTAATAATCATAAGATCTTCATGTCCATCTATTATCTTAAATGAAACAATATTTCCATTCTTTTCAGTAACATTTAATGCTTTAACACCTTTGCTACCTCTATGAGTTTGTCTATATTCCTCAACATCTGTTTGTTTACCATATCCATTTTCAGTAACAACTAATACTTTTTGACCATCATCAGCAATTTCACAACCAACACAGATTCCATCACCTACATTAATTCCTCTAACACCTGATGCTGTTCTACCAAGTATTCTAATTTCACTTTCATCAAATCTTACCATTCTACCTAAAGATGATCCTATCATAATTTTTTTATTACCATCTGTTTTATTAACAGAAATTAATTTATCATCTTCTTTTAATGTAATAGCTATCTTACCATTTTTTCTAATACTATCAAATTCTGATATAAGTGTTTTCTTAATTAAGCCACTTTGTGTACAAAATACAATATATTTATTTTCATCATTATTTTCAATAGATAACATAGCTGTAACGTTTTCATCTTTTTCTATTGGTAATAAATTTATAATTGGTAATCCTTTTGATTGTCTTGAATATTCTGGTACTTCATAACCCTTAATTCTATATACTTTTCCTTTATCTGTAAAGAATAAAATATAATCATGTGATGTCATTGAAATTAAATATTCAGCTATATCTTCTTCATTTGTTGTCATTCCTTTAATTCCTACCCCACCACGATTTTGAGTTTTATATACATCTTCATTCATACGTTTAATATAACCATTTTTAGTAAGTGTAATAATTATATTTTCAACAGGTATTAATGATTCATCTTCAATAAAATCTATTGCAGTCATATCAATGCTTGTTCTTCTTTCATCACTATATTTATTTTTTATTTCTAGTAATTCAGTTTTAATTATTTCAAGCACTTTTTCTTCTGATGCTAAAATTTCATTATAATATTTAATTTTTTCTAATAATTCTGCTAATTCATTTTCAATTTTAGATCTTTCTAATCCTGTTAATCTTCTAAGTCTCATTTCTAGAATAGCAGTTGCTTGTGCTTCAGATAATTTAAATTGATTCATTAAACCGTTTTTAGCTTCATCATCCGATTGTGAACCTCTTATAAGTTTAATTACTTCATCTATATTATCTAAAGCAATTTTTAATCCTTCTAAAATATGTACTTTTTCTTCTGCTTTCTTTAAATCATATTTAGTTCTTCTAATTATTACTTCTTTTTGAAAATCTATATATTTTGAAATAATATCTTTTAATCCTAATGTTCTTGGTACTCCATTATCAATCATCATTAAATTGATACCATATGTTACTTGAAAGTTAGTATGTTTATATAAATTATTTAATACTACTTGTGGATTAGCATCTTTTTTAAGTGTAATAGTTATTTTTACACCATCTTTTAAATCAGTATGATAATCTGATATACCATCAATTATTTTATTATGAACTAATTCTGCTACTTTATTTTTAAGATCCATTGTATTAACACCATATGGAACTTCAGTAATTACAATATTAAAATGATTCTTCGTTTCTTCTATTTCTGCTCTACTTCTTATTGTAATTGTACCTTTACCTGTTTCATATGCTTTTTTAATACCAGAATTACCAAGTATTATTCCACCTGTTGGAAAATCAGGACCTTTTACATATTGCATTAAACCAAATGTATCTATTTCTGGATTATCGATATAAGCTACACACCCATCAATTACTTCACCTAAATTATGTGGTGGAATATTTGTAGCCATACCAACAGCAATACCCATAGTACCATTTACAAGTACATTTGGAAATCTTGAA
>OMSK01000061.1 GCA_900313725.1 uncultured Bacillota bacterium
ATTTGGTATAGCAGATATTTCTAATTCAATTAATGAATTTAAGTATTCAATTATATTTTTATCTAATGTATTATTATATTTATATAACAATTCTTTTAATTGTTCTTTACTTAACATAGTGATATTTGGTGTATGTTTATAACTTAATATTTTTCTTTCCATTCCTTACCCTCCTGTTATAGTATAACAAAAAAAACTAGATTTTTCTAGTTTTTTCATATTCTTTAATATCAAAAAATGTATTATATGAATTATTTTTTTCTTTTTCTTTTTCTAAAATATTTAATGTTTTTAAAATAATTTTTTGATATACAGCAGGAATACCCTTTTTATTCTTTGTATATTTTGATTTTATTTTGTTAATTATTTCTAACATGTGATCCATAGTAATATTATAATCATTATCCGGATTATAAAGATTATTATCAGAATATAGCATGGTATATCTATAATAATTTAAATAATTTTCATATAGTTTATACCATACTCTTCTATCAAAATCATTTGAACAAGCATTATAATCTGAATATATCTTAGTATCCATATCAATTGTATCTAAACGTGACTTAGAAAGAATTAAACTTTTTGATTTAAGACCATCAATTATTTCTTCAAGGATAATCTTATCTGGTTCTACATGACTATCCAAAATAGTTATTTTATTACTATATGATAATTCAAACAACTCATTTATTTGATATATTTTTTCATTATCAAAATTATCAATTGAAGTTGTTATTGAACAAATCATTCGCGAAAAATGATGGGGTATTTCACTATAATTTTTATTAACAAATGAATCTACAAATTCAGCTTTAAAATCAACATAAAATACATTAGTTTTTACATTTAGAAATTTTTCGTTAGAAATTGAATTTAATAAAGTTTTGCGATATTCATTATATAATTCTGGATTCATAAATGTTATGCCAATAGAATGTGATAGAGTTTCAAAAAAAGTTTCATTATCAACATTTTCATTTCTAACATTTTCTTTAATATAATTTATTTTTTTTAGTATACTTAAACAGTTACCCATATAACTTTCAAATTCATTTGGTTTTTTTAGAAAATTATTTATTAATGTATTTATATTTTTATTTGATATTACTGCCATACAAATCCTCCATTACCAACCAATTTATTATTCTATCACAAACAAAAGAAAAAAACTAGTATCAACTAGTTATATTTATATTGGTGACCTGTATGGGATTCGGACCCATGAATGTAGCCTTGAGAGGGCTATGTGTTAAACCACTTCACCAACAGGCCAAAATAATAATGCCTTTATAAGACATTATTATTTTAACATATTATGTTTTTTTTATCAATAAGAATTATTTTTCTTTTTTAATCATATCCATTATAACTGGTCCAGCGGCTAGAACTACACCAATTAATACAATCCAAGGTGCAACATAAGTTAATTTAGCACCAAATGCTTTAACAGCTTTCATAGAAGAATCTCCATTTACTTTGAAGAAATCATAGAAAGTAATAAATAAAGCAATACCTGTAGAAATTAAAGAATATTTTTCTTTTTTAAGATATACAAGTGCTGCAGAAGCTGCTGCTGCAACAATTACAAACCATCCACTGATTAGTTTCATGTCGTTACCATCTTTTGTAACATTAATGAATTTAATTCCTTCAGATTGTCCAAAAGCACTCATTTTTACAAATGGTAAGAAACAAGCAATTGCGATAATTGCACATCCAGCCCAAATAATATAATTCTTATTCTTCTTAATAAATTCCATAATACATACTCCTCTCTACAATAATTATATAAAATTATTTTATATGTGTCAACAAAATGTAAATAAAATTATATTTTTTTAATATCTACTAATACATAATCATAATTTTCTAAATCATATATTGCTCCACAATATTCACATTTACCATTATTATTTATATCCATATTTGCTCCACAACCAGGACATTTTCTAGATATACCTTGTACTTTAGTATTATTTGATTTTTCAAATGTTAATAAATAATTTTTTTCTATTCTATTTTCATCATTACCAGATATTATTTTTTTACTATCTTTATCCATAGTATATTCAACATATCTAGAAACTAATGAAACTTCTATAATACTTTTATTATTATCACTATATTTATTACTAATATGTGACTCTTTAACATTAGTCATTTCATACATTTGAATTAAATTTTTATAGTTTAATTCTTCTACCTTATTTGATAATTCATTATATACTTTATCGCCAACAAAATGATCTATTGTATCTAATTTATTAAACATAATCGCATGTAATATTTTAATAAATATATTATCAACATAAGACATAAATTTTGTTTCTTCGAATTCCATTTTATACTCTCCTTTTACTACTCATTACAAATTCATTTGAATCTTGTACTATTACTGCTTTACAATGTTCACATGTTGTAGTACCTGGTTCTATACTACCACCACAGTTTGGACA
>OMSK01000085.1 GCA_900313725.1 uncultured Bacillota bacterium
ATTCGGAATTCCGGATTAGTGCTAGTATCACACTAGCCAACCCCTTTTTATTCTTTTATGAAACTGTTCTTCAGGGGGACAGTTTCTATTTTTTATTCTTTTATGAACTGGCTAGCAAAGACACTATTATTATATGTCTTTACAATAAAAGTATAACAAGCAAAAAAAATACTGTAAATAGTATTTTTTTATTTTTATTTAAATTTGACACAACTTTACACTACTTCTGACACTTATCACAAATATAGGTTCCTCTACCACCTACTTTGATTTTTTTTATAGTATTACCACACATCATACATTTTTCTTTTTCTTTTGTATGAACTAATAAATAATTTTGATAAGTTCCTTCTACTCCTAAAGAAGATGTATAACTTCTAATAGTAGTACCTCCACATTCTGTTGCTTTTTTTATTATTCTAGAACCTTCATTTTTTATTCTTTCGCATTCTTCTAGTGTAATTGTATTACCTAATCTTGTAGGCATTATTTTAGATGCGAATAACACTTCATCTACATAGATATTACCAAGTCCATTAATAATACTTTGATCTAATAATAATTCTTTAATAGGCTTATTACTATCATGAATTTTATCATATATATAAGTATTAGTTAATTTAGAATCATCTGGTTCTATACCAAGTTTTTCTATTTCTTTTACTTTATCTATATCTTTTGTTTTAACAAGCATCATAACACCAAATTTTCTGGTATCTTTGTATCTTAAATCCATATTATTATCTAATTTAAATATAATATGTTCATGTTTTTCATACTCTTCATCAGATGGTTTAATATAATATTTACCTTCCATTCTTAAGTGAGATAGTATTGTATAACTACCTAGTTTTATATATAACCATTTACCAAAGTTATCTACTTCAGTTATTTTTTTACCTATTAAAATATTTTTAAATTCTTCTTTATCACTTTTTATTATTCCATCATACCTGTAAATAATATCTGTTATTTTTTTTCCTACTAATTGATTTTTTAATACTTTTTTTACCGTTCTAACTTCCGCGAGTTCTGGCATATTTATCACCTTTTGGTATTATATCACAAAAAAAGAAAAAAACCTAATTAATTAGGTTTTTTAATAATTTACTCCACCCCATTCAATAGCACTGAATCCAGTTCTATTAAATTTAGTAAGTTTTTGTTCTTTTATATTTGTCTTTTTATTAACTTTTTTAATATGAATTGCGATTCTTAATAATGAATCTGGTTGTGGATTAATTTTTATTTTGTTATAACTATCTCTTTCTTTAGTTAATTCAAAATAAACTAAATTTTTTTTATTCTTTTCAAGTACTGGCAACCAATACATGATAAATTCATTTCTTTCTCTTTTATTTAATCCAATATAATTTAATTTTTCTTCTAAAAATTTTATAGCATTTTCTTTTTCTACATAGAATCCTTCACTAAAATCTACTCTATGATTACCATTTTCTTCCCAGTATAAAGCATAATAGTAATTACCATTTTTATCATATAGATCTCCATTAGGATTTGCATTTACAACCCATTCTTTATTAAATTTTGGATAAGTTGTTGTTAGCATATCTTCGTGTTCAAAATTAACTGTTACTTTAGTTTTTTTAGTTGGATATAAGTATAATACAGGTTTAGCATATCCACCTATTACTGTAGGTATTTTACCTGTTTCTTTAGTACTTGGAATATAATAATATTCATATCCCTTATCCATAGTTTCAAAGTCTTCTTTTGTTATATCTGGATTATCATCTTTTATATCATCGTATGTGATATACTTATCATCTACACCAATAACAATATATATTCCATTTTTACCTTGATCTGTATACCATCCTGATAACATTGTATGAATATCATATTTTTTATCATCATAATCTGTTAAGAATGTTGTTAGTATTTTATCATTATGATCTACTAATTGTAATTTAGTACCATCTACTACTAATACATAATCTTTACCTATTTTTAGGATATCTGTATATGTTTTACTTTCTTTTACTAATTTTAAATTAGAATCATATACATAAAATTTCTTATTTTTTTTAAATACTAATTTATTTGATTCTGAATATATATTATATGCGGATTTAAAAATAGTATTACCATTTATATCAACTATATCAGTATCATCTGTTTTTGATAATACAATATATGATTTATTAGAAAATTCAATAACATCATTGATTGTTCCATTTAAAGTACTTACCTTTTTACCAGTTGTCAAATCTATAATTGCTGTTTTATATTTTTCATAATTTTCACTTTCAAAATTAAGTAATAATGGTACATATTGTTTATTTAAAACATAGAATGATTGACCCATCATTACATCTCCAGCTAATCCTTCTAATTCAGTATAATATTGTTTACTATTTATATTATACATATCAGTATAACATTTACTATTTTTTAAATATCCTACTGTGTATCCATATATATTTTCCTTTTTATCAGATAATAGATTATAACCTATACAAGTATCATCTTCTTCATTACCAGTACTATTCTTTTTAGAATTATATACTAATATATTTTTATTATAATCATATAAACTAATTGTTTCATCATATTCATCAACTAATACATAATTTAAACCATATGTTACTGGTTTACATTTACTACCTATACAAGTAACACTTCCAATTTTTTTATAGTCTTTATAATCTTTATTTGAAGTATCTACATCATAATCATAAATTACATAACTATCTTCTTCATCTGCGAATATTCCAACAGTTTTTCCATTATGATCTTTATAATCTTTTAATTCTTCTTTTGGTTCTACTTTTTTGTCAGGTTCCTTTTTTGTGTCTTTTTCAGTTTGTTTTGATTTATTATCATTTGGTTTATTTGTTTTTGGATTACTATTTAATAAATAAACCACTACTCCTACAATTGCCGCAATTAAGACAACTGTAATACAAATTATTAATACTATTAATACATTTGATTTTTTATTTGGTTCTGGACTTTGTTGTGATTCTTGTTGAATTGGTTGTACAGTTTGTTCTGGTTGTACTGATTCTTGTTGAATTGGTTGTACAGTTTGTTCTGATTGTACTGGTTCAGGTTGTGGTTGTACATTAGTTACTTCTTGTTGTGATTCTGGTTGATTATTTTCATTATTTACTTCATTCATATATACTCTCCTATTCTATCTATATTATAACATAGATAAATAGTAAATAACAAAAAAAGATAACATTTAGTTATCTTTTTTTATTTCTTATATTTTCTATATTTATTGATTCAAAACTATTAACATATTTATTAAATTCATTAATAGTTAAACCAACTGGTATTTCAGGTATTTCTGTTAATACTCTATCATTAAATTCATTTGATATTCTCCAATTTAACGCATCCTCTAAACTATCAAATTTGTGTATTCCTCTTTTAGGGCAATTAGAATGTTCAAAGAAATACCAATTATCATTCATATGAAATATTAGAAAACAATGCATATTAGGATTATCTCCTTCTTGTATTTCTTCTCTATATAATCTATGACAATATATTTTATTTTCTATATTATATTTATCAAAAAAATATTTTTCTAATTGAACTTGATCTATACATGTTCCTACTTTATAACTCAAAATTTCTTCTATACTCATAGTATGATAGATTGGTTTAAACCCTTTTAAATCATTTAGATGTTCTTTATTTTCATTATCTACCCATCCATATAATATATTTAAATTCATATAGTCCATTAGTTCTTCTGGAGTTGATAGTTCATTAAAATCAGGTACTAAATCAGGTCTAAATAGATTATTATAATATTCAATTGTTTCATTTATTATATTTGGTTCTATATTATATATCTTTTCTTCATTTTTAATTAGTTCACTAAATTTATCTTTATATTTTTCTACCAAATATTTTACTATTAAATAAGAAATACTATATCCATTATATTTATTGGTTTCATTATCTACAAATGATCCATATTTACTACCATGTTTATATAAATATTCTATTTTAGGTAATTCTTTATCTCTTCTAATTATTGAATCATAATACCAATATTTGAAAAAATATGGATATTTTTCTTGCATTCCTCTTTCACCAGATATATATTGAGCAAGTCCTTCATCAATCCAAGTGATTCTATTATTTTGTTGAATTAAATTTTGATAAACAAGATGTGTATATTCATGAGCAAACAATATAGGTATATTACCATTATGTACTTTTTCTTTATCTACATATGCATATATTTCATTGTCATGAAAAAAACCTGCCTTAGAATTAATTTGATATGGTACTTCTCCCAATTGTGTTCTAAAATTTATTATATTATCTTTATTACGATAAAAATTAACTCTAGTTTTAGGAAAATCTTCTATATTTAAAAATTCTAATATTTCTTTTCTTTTATTTGTTAATTCATTTAATATTACAGGATATAATTCTAATTCATTATCATCAGAATATATACTAAAATATTTATTTTCTATTTTTATATCATCATTAATAAATCTATCCATACTACCACCTATAATAATTATAACATAAAAAAAGATAACTAAATGTTATCTTTCTTTATTTTTTATTTTATTTTTAATAAATTCTACAAATTCATTCTTTTCTAATGTGATAGTTTCTTCTGTACCAAATACTCTATAACTAATAGTATTATTATCTACTTCATTTTGTCCTAGAATAACTGTATAAGGTATTTTCTTTATTTGTGTTTCTCTTAATTTATATCCTAGTTTTTCTTCTCTACTATCTAATTCTACTCTAATATCATTATCCACTAATAATTCATATATTTCTTTAGAATAATCTAAATGATATTTATTATTAACTGGAATAATTTCTACTTGTATAGGTGCTAACCAAGTAGGAAGATTTCCTTTAGTTTCTTCTAGATAATAAGCAATAAATCTATCAATTGATCCAAATACTGCTCTATGTAGTACTACAGGAGTTTTCTTACTACCATCACTATCTACATAAGTTAAATCAAATTTAGCTGGTAGACAAAAATCTAATTGACATGTAGAAAGTGTTATTTCATTTCCTACAGCTGGTTTTACTTGAACATCAAGTTTTGGTCCATAGAAAGCTGCTTCTCCAATTTTTTCTACATAATCTATTTTTAGATCCTTTAATACTTGTCTTAACATATCTTCTGCTTTATTCCACATTTCATCATCTTGATGATATTTAACTTTATCATCTGGATCACGTAGAGATAATTCAAAGCGATAGTTAGTAATATTTAATTCTTTATAACATTCAAGTATTAAATCAACTACTCCTTTAAATTCATCCTCTATTTGTTCTGGTGTACAGAATATATGTGAATCATTTTGACAGAATGTTCTAACACGTTCAATACCTTTTAATGAACCACTTGATTCATAACGACAGTCTCTAGCTATTTCTGCTATACGAAGTGGTAGATCTCTATATGAATGAATATCATTACCATATATTACCATATGATGAGGACAATTCATTGGACGTAATACATATTCTTCATCTTCTACTTCCATAATTGGGAACATTGATTCTCTATAATGATCTAAGTGTCCACTTGTTTTATATAGTTCAACATTACCTAAAGGTGGAGTTTGAACATGTTTATATCCTCTTTTAAGTTCTTTATTTCTAATATAGTTTTCTAATTCATTCCATAATATAAATCCATTTGGTAAATACATAGGAAGTCCTCTTCCTACTAAATCAGACATCATATAAATACCTAAATCTTTACCAATGCGTCTATGATCTCTTTGTTTTGCTTCTTCTAATTCTTGTAGATGTGCTTCTAAATCTTCTGGTGTTTCAAAACATACTCCATAAATTCTTTGAAGCATTTTGTTATTAGAATCCCCTTTCCAATAAGCACCTGATACTTTAAGTAATTTAAAATTTTTTAAAAGTTTTACTGATTCAACATGAGGTCCTCTACATAGATCAGTAAAATCTCCTTGAGAGTAACAAGATATAACTGTATCTTCTGGATCCATTCTTTCTATTAAATCTACTTTATATGGATCATTCCCAAACATATCTAATGCTTCTTCTTTAGATATTTCTCTTCTTACTATTCTTTTACCATCTTTAGCTAATTTTTTCATTTCACGCTCTATTGCTGGTAAATCTTCTTCAGTAAGAACTTTATCTCCTAAATCAATATCATAATAGAATCCTTCTTCTATTACTGGTCCTACCCAGAACTTAGCATCTGGATATAGATGTTTTACAGCTTGTGCCATTAAGTGAGCACAACTATGATTTAATGGATTTAAACTTTCACTTTCTTTTATATTTATCATTTTATATTCCTCCCTTTTTTGTTTTTTGTTTTACTTCTGAATCAAATCTCATATAATCATGTACATTTTCCATAGCATGATTATTTGACGTTAGTGTTGATAATAATTTTTTGGTAGTATAACCCATCATCGAAACGTCTGTACGATATACATATAAATCATTAATACATTTTTGTAATATAACATCATCTACATTATCTAATAAAAAATGAATTCTAGCTTTCTTTTCAATTGTTTCCTTTGCTTTGTTTTCTAATGCATCAAACAACTCCGTATTTAATAATAATTCATCCATATTATTATATTTTTCTAAATCTTTACCAAATAAGCATTTCCCTACCTTAGATACTTGCATACCATCTAAGGTATCTATATTTGCTTTGGTAAGTATACTATAATTTAGATAATCAGATAATATTATAATTCTGGTATAATCATCATTATCTGGTATTTGTTCAAATAATGGTTTTAATTTATCATAATCTTTAAAATCTAATACAATATCTAAATAACCATAATCTTTATTTAATAATTCTATTATTTTTTCATATATATCTTTTTCAGTTTTATCTAAGAAATAAATAATATTATCATGATCATGATTAGTTAGAAATATTTCTACTAATTTAAGTATATCCATAAAAACCTCCCAAAAAAAAGGATAGTACACAAGGAGTCTATATAGACGGTACCATCCTTTTATTTACTTAATTATGATAACGGTATTACCCGGAAATTATTAATTTCTCTCAGAAGTAGTAATTATTTATCTTATTTATCTAGATTTCACCATCCTAGACTCTCTTCAAAACAGTTTTAAACAATCATGTCTTCCTCATTGATTTATATCAATATAATAACACATATTTTTTACAATGTAAATATTAATCTTCTTTATCTATCTTATTATTTTTATTTAATTTAGTAACAAAAGGTTGTAGTTTTTTTACTAATGTTTTCTTTTCTTCATCATCCATATTTCTATTTGGTACTAAATATCTATCTATAAAGAATTGATTTATTAATGATGATTGATCATATATTGGTGATGTTACTTTAGTATAAGTATCATAATTATCAAATCCTGTATTATAATTACCTGATTGTATACTATAGAAATTATCTTTTCCATCACCACATAAATATATAGCTGGTATATCATTTTTCTTAAATTGTTCTGAATATAATGTACAACATAATATCATTAATTTACTTGTTATTAAATACGCTAAATTACCTATTGTAGGATTATCTTTAAATTTAGTGTTTTCTAACACATTATAAACTGATAGTAAGTTAATAACGACATTTTTTAGCTCTGGATTTACATTATCATTTCTTATTAGTTTTGGAATATCTTCATATATTAAATTAGCATCTGTCTTTAAGATAGTATTTAATATTTTATAATTAACTATTATTCCATTACTATCTACTAATACATATATTGTCATGGCGTTTCTTTTTTTATTTTTAGTAAGCGATGCTTTCTTTTTATCAACATTTCCTCTTTGATTAATTTCTAAATCATTTTCTTCAAAATATCCCAATGAATATACATCAGCAATATGTATTCCAAGTAAATAACTATCATTTATCTTTTCTATTGAAAATGCATCATCTATTTTTTTAGTAACATCTGTATCAATAGATATTGTATAATCTTCTACCATTTTAAGCCCTGTTTTAGGATCTATTCTCATTGAATTTATTTTTTTATAAATAATATTTTTATCAGTTAAATCATAACTAATTTCTAATAAATTACTTATATATTTGGTATCAAGATTTAATTTTCTTATTGTTGATAAATAACTATACATATTTTTATAATAGTTTAATTTTTCTCTTTCAATATTTATTTTAGCCTTTTCAATTGCGGAACAAAAACATTCATTAAAATTATTTCCATGACTATCATGATGCATTATAAAATTAAAGTTTTCTACAAAATACAATAGTTTATTTTCATCAAATACATATTTTTTAGGATATAATAGTTTTCTAATTACTTTTTCAAATGATATTACTTTTTCTATTTCTAAACTATCATAACCTTTTTTTCTTGCGAATTCATATTTTAATCTTTCTATTTCATTAATTATGTATGAGCAGTGTTCTCTAGATACTTCACTATGTAGTGAATCTTTTGAATTATATCTTTCACTTAGGAAATATGATAATTCATTTAATTGTTCATATACTTTTTTTAATTTGTTAAAACTATCAAATATTATATTTTGTCTTAAAAATTCAAACATATTATCTATTTGTTTTCTTGACAAAAAGTGATATTCTTCCAAAGTCATTAAATGATCTTTTATTTGAATAAGCATAACATTGTTGTTTTTAAAATTTGCATAAGAAAAATTTTGAATCTTGTTCTCTTGCATGTACTTTTGATAAAGTTTCTTTTGTCTAGGAACACATTTTTTAAATAATTTTATTATTTCCTCATGCATAACTTTTCCCCCCTGGAAATATTATTTACGATAGTTTTTACTAACTAAATCTAATTTATCTGTTAATTGATTGATTCGTTCTATTATACGTTTTGCCTTTACTTCTTCAATTCCATCTTTAGAAATTGATAAATGTTTTTCAAGTAGTTCTATACTTAAATTAGATGTAAAAAAAGTTGGTAATTTTTCTTGCATTCTATATTGAAGTATAGGACATAAGATATCATCTCTTGACCAAGAAGTTGTTGCTTCTGCACCTATATCATCTATTAATAATAAAGGTACTTTTTTTATTTTATTTATTTTTTCACCATAATCATCATTTCTCATAGAATTTTTTAATTCTACTAGATATTCTGGCCAAAATATAATCGCACTTTTAACATTATTTTTAGCTAACTCATTAAACATTGCTGATAACAAGTATGTTTTTCCAGATCCAAATGAACCTGATAAATATAATCCTTTTTCTGGTTTTTCTTTATCATAGTTCTTTATGAATTTATTTATCCATTTTATTATTTCTATTCTATTTGGATCATCTACATAAATATTTTTCATTGAGGCTTTTACTATTTCATCTGGGATATTGTAACTATATATGTTTTCCAAATATTTATTTTCTTTTAATAATTTTTCTTGTTTTTTACACATTTTATAACCAAATTTTAATTGATTATTCTCTACTTCTGGTAAATATGCATGTCCTTTAACTCTATTTTTACATTCTAATATATTTTTACAATTTAGACAATTATGATATTCTTGCGCACAATCTTCTAGTATAGTTGTATATTTAGCAAGTTCTTCATATGGGAGTTTAACTTTTTCTATTAATTTTTTAAATTTTTCATCTTTTAAAGATTCATTAAAGACACCCATCAAATCTATATTTGTATTTTTATTTAGTTTTAATTGATCAGTTAACTTCTGCATATTATCACCTTTTGTTTATCATAACATTTTTTTACAAAAATAACAATAATTTTGGTTATTGTTATTGATATTCTTTTAATAATTCTTTCATTTCATTTATTTCTTTATCTGTTGCTTTAGTATCCTGTATTTCTTTTCCAAACCATTCTGGTTTTTCTTCTACCTTTTTCGTTATTGTTTTCTTATTATGAGATTTTTTATATTCTTTTTCAGCAAAATTCATCGCATCTTCTACTGTTTCTAATTTAGCTCTTGACCATTGTTCCGCAATTAATTCAATATAGTTTTTAACTAGTTTATTATTATTAATTTTTAAAACATAGTCAAGAAGTACATTTACTACTCCTGGTTTTAAATTCATATCAATTAATAGATATTCTAAAATTGAATATTCGTTTTTTGTTGGAGTATTTCCTCCATGTTTATTTATTAAGAAATCATAAGGACTAGTTGTTTCAAATTGATAAATCATTCTGGCTTTATTAGATGTATCTCCAATAGGTTTTCTTAAATATTCTGGTTGATTTCTATATACTATTGAAGGTAATTTACCACTATTTTCAAATTGATAATATTTACTACAATTATTTCTTAATAATTGTTTATCAATTGTTTTCTTTTCTGTTAATGAGTTTCTTACTAATTCACTCATTTGATCATCATCTAAATTATAAATAAATGATAATTTATATATTAAATCTTTTATATCTTTTGTAATACTTCTTATATTTAACATTTCTTCTGGTATTAATGATAATGTATTTTCTAAATCTATTTTAGATACAATACTAAGTTTATTAGCATTAATTCTTTTTATATCTTCTACCATATTATCGAATGAACTAATATTAGTTGATTCAAATACATCTGAAAAATTACAAGATATATCTTCATAATCTTTTAAATTGATTCTAGGAGTTTTAAAATACTCTTTTATTTTTTCAAATTCTATTTTTCCAACATTACTGTATAAAGAAACACTTAATATTGGATTATTTAAAAAATCATATGGATTTAATGGTGAATATAATTCATATATATAATTATTAATATTATCTTTTTTAATATAAGTTCTTATAAGACCAATTGCCTCTAATTTTTCTCTAGATTCTATTATACTTTCTAGTTTTGTTCTCATACTAGTCATTAAATGATGATGGGTACATTCTATACTCATCAATTCTAATTTATCTAAATATGACCATAATGAAAAGAATAAACTAATAGCATTTGCGCCTATAATAGGTTGATATAGCATTGTAAGTATTTTTCTATCTTGATCATTTAATACAGTTTTATTAATAACTATAAATGTATCAGCTGGTAATAACTTCTCTTTCATAACTATACCTCCTTTAAATATATTAACATAAAAAAAAAAACTAGTAAATAAATTTATTTTAATAAAAAAGAAAAAACTAGGCATAGCCTAGTCTAAATAATCGAATTTATTATGAGCAGCTTACGTCATTACCATCGTAAGTACAAGTAAATGAACCATATGTAAATGTACTATTAGCTTGAACTTTTCCAGCAGCATCTAATATAACTGAAGCAGCATCTGGTCCTTTACCTTTAGATTTAGTTGCTACAGCAGCCATAAAGTTTTTACATGCATCTGTTCCAGTAATTCCTGTTCCATTTGCCCAATCAGCAGTTTTGCTTGCTTTTGTACAAGTACCAGCTCCTGGAACTGCAGTGTCATATCCTAATTGGATACTATCATCTTGAGCTTGATTAAATCCTGCATAGTATTCGATTGAATCAACAAATCCTAATGAACTTGATCTTGCAGCAGATTTTCTTGCTTGGTTAATCATGTTTAATACGATTGGTGTAGCAATTAATGCAATGATTGCTAAAATTACGATTACAGCTAATAATTCGATTAATGTGAAACCTTTTTTATTTTGTTTCATACTTCCTATTCCTCCTCTATTCTTACATTACCATAATATCATAATGTTAATGTAATAGTCAAGATACAAGTTATTTTTTTTTCTATTTTTTTCTTACTTGACACTTCATTATTATTTTCTACTTATAGTTATAAAATATAATTGGAAAAATATGTAAAAAAAAGAAATATTACTTTAATAATATTTCTAATTTTTCTTTTTCTTCTTTTAATTTTTGTCTATCCATTTCTACTATATTACTTGGTGCTTTATTTACATAGTTTTCATTAGATAGAAGTTTTTCTCTTCTAGCTATTGATTCTTGTAATTGTTTTATTTGATTTTC
>OMSK01000095.1 GCA_900313725.1 uncultured Bacillota bacterium
TGGATTTGCCAATGCAGAGATGGATGGATATACCTTAATAACAGGTACAAAAAATGTATCAGAGATAAATGTAAAAATGAAAGGTAAAAAACCTGATAGTGGAAGTGTTACAATAACTAATGATGGAAAAGTAGAAAGTGCTACTGATTTATGTTTTAATGGATATGCAGTACAATATAAAAATGGAGATGCTAAGGTAGAAGGAAAATGTAACGATTCAAATACACCAAGTGTACCAACAATAGCAACTTGTCCTGGATGTAATAAATATATATTTACATTTACAGAACTAACAGTTGGATCTAATGAAGTGCCATCAACTGTTACGGATGATTATACAACTTTATTAGACCGTCCAATTTTTATTGGATTAAGAGTAAATGAAGATACAGGAATAATTGAAAGAATATTTGCTTGTGGAGTAGAAAATGAAAAACCATTCTGTTTAGAGGGAAATGATACTACAAAATATACTAATCCTAATATAACAACATTAAATACAATATATCCAACTTGTGATCTAGATCCAAGTGATACTTTTAATAGTTGTGAGGGGTCATTGTCTACTTCTGTCAATAGCGATGGTTATGTAAGTGTTTCAAATCAAGTATCTACTTGCTATGCATCCAATAATGGTAGTGCTGGCTGCTATTAGTAGTAGTTCAATTATCTTAAAAATATAAGAGAAACTATTTAGTTTCTTTTTATTTTGTAGTATAATTAATATGTACATAATTAGGAGGGTTTATATGGTTATAAATGGAAAACAAATAGTAATTAATAGAGCAAATGCAGTTGTATCAGAAATAGATGAAATATATATTAATTTAGTTAAAAAAATATTAAATGTAAAAAATCAAACTCATAATAGAACAGGTGTTGATACTTTATCGATTGCTAATTATAATTTTATAGTTGATTTATCAAAAGGGTTTCCTATTTCTGAAACTAAATTTGTTAAAGCAAATAATTTCACTTCTGAAATACAATGGATTCATCAAGAACAATCTAATGAAGTTAAATGGTTAACTGATAGAGATAATCATACATGGGATTTATGGATGGTTGATGAAGATGGTATTTATAGAGAATATGAACAAGGAGAAAACACTATCTATGATCCTGAAAGAGAAGTAATATTAGTAAAACGTGTTTTTAATCGTGAAAAAGGAATTATTGAAGAAATACCAATGCTTGATTATTATGGTGATGAAATTTGGGTTAAATCAAAGGATTTAATGGATGGCATTGATAATCCACGTACTATTAAAAAAGCTACATGGTTTGGAACAAAATATGCTGGTACAATTGGTGAAGCATATGGATATATAAATAACTTATATAGAAGACCACAATATGTTGAATGGTGTTTAAAAAATAATCAAACTGATAGAAGAATGAATATTAATTTATGGCAAGATGCTCATATTATAAATGCGGTACTTCCAAGTTGCGTTTATTTATCAGAATATAAGGTAACACCAGATGGAAAACTACATGCTCATATTAATCAAAGAAGTGCTGATGTACCTTTAGGACTACCTTTTAACATATCTCAATATGCAGTACTTTTATCGATGTTTGCTAAAGCAAATGGATTAGAAGTCGGAACATTGAGTTGGCATATAACAGATGCTCATATATATGTTAATCAATTAAAAGGCATTAAAAAGCAAGTTGAAAGATATGAATATATGAAAGAATATTCAAATATTATTCAAAATTCTAGTGATGAAGAATTAGAAACATTATATAATAAAATGACTGATTTATATGATAAATTACATATACGTGCCAAGATTTTATTAAAAGATAATATAGAAGAAATCTCTATGTCTAAAAGAGTTAAAGAATTAAATAAGATTGATAAAAAATTAGCTAAAGATTATAATGATGCATTTGAAAGAAAAATAAGTTTTGAACACATGATAACAAGAGAAACACCAGAGTTAGAATTAGCTTCTCATGATAGTATATTTGAATACTCAACAGATTTTGCTAAAAAAGATGATCCTTATTTAAATATAAATCCAATTGGTAATAAAGAAATTGTGTTAAAGAAATATCATCCAACACCATTTATTTATATGCCAATAGCTCAATAGGAGGAAATATGTTAATAGTAATAGAAGGAACTGATTGTTCAGGAAAGGAAACTCAAACTAAATTATTAGTAGAAAAATTAAAATTAGAAGGAAGAAAAGTTGAAAGATTTTCCTTTCCTATGTATGATACTCCAACAGGTAAAATAGTAGGGGGACCATATCTTGGTAAAGATTATATCTGTGATGGGTGGTTTGATGAAGGCGCAACTAATGTAGATTACCGTGTAGCTAGTTTATATTATGCTGCTGATAGAGTATATAATATAAAAAAAATAACTGATAAATTAAATTTGGGTTATGATGTAATACTTGACAGGTATATATATTCCAATATGGCTCATCAAGGAGCTAAAATAGAATCTTATAGTGATAGAATATCATTATATAAATGGTTAGATAAATTAGAATTTGAATTATTAGAATTACCAACACCAGATATTAAAATATTCTTACATATGCCTACAAAATATTCAATTCAATTAAGAAATAATCGAGAAGAAAAAGCAGATCAACATGAAATGGATTTTAATCATTTATATAGTGCTGAAAATGCTTATTTAGAAATAGCTAAATTATATGATTTTACTACAATTGAATGTGTTAATAATGAAACTATAAGAAGTATTGAAGATATAAATAAAGAAGTATATGATACTGTAAAAAACTAAAAATTTGACAAAATAATTAATATAAAATATAATATCTCCCTGTCAGGGGGATTTTCTATGTTTGGAGAAGAAAATTTATTATTTCAGTGTGAGGCTAGAAAAGATAATAAAAACAGAATCATTTTACCTACTAAAACAGGTGTTGAAACAGGAGATCATTTAGTAATATATAAAGATGATTATTTTATATCAATATATAATATTTTATTGTATGAAAAAAGAATAAAAGATTTAAAAAGAATTCAAGTAAATGCTAAAAAAGCAGGTAAACACTTATTAGCAGATGAATTAAAACATGAAATATTTTGTATTTGTTCTCATATATATGATAATATAATCGTTGGTAAATCTAATAGAATAGTTATACCTAAATCATGTATTGAAGAATATCCATTAGATGATACAGTATATTTAATGGGTGAATATGATCATGTTAATGTATTTAAAAATAAAGAAACTTATAAAGAATATGTAAAAAAAAGATCTTAGGATCTTTTTCTTTTTTCATTTAATAAATTTTTAAAATCTTTAATTAAATCTTTATTAGCTATTAAACTATAAATAATAGTTATAAGTAATGCTACTACATTAAATAAAGTTGTTTTCATGTAATACATACATGTTACTAGTATTAACATTAATATAGAAAAATAGTAATTATCAATATTTTCTAAATGCATATATTTTTTTAATTTTTCTTTTCTAATAATAGTAACTATATAATTAGAAAGTAGAGTAGATATAACAGCTGCATATAAACCAATAAATTTAATTAATGCTATATTTATAATAATATTTAGTATAGCTCCTACAATTGTAGAAGTACCAATTATTTTTGTTTCTTTAAATGCTACAAATAAACTTCCATAGAAACCTGACATATTACCATAATATAAAGCAATTACTAATATTGGAATATAGTCATAAGCATCAACGTATCCTTTTTTAATAAATATATTAAATACAAATGGTATTACTGTTATTAAAAATAGGGATATTGTTATAAATGAATTATGTACAATATTTAATATGTTATTATAATAATCTTCATAGTCTTTTTTCTTAATAACTTTACTAGCATTTTCTTTAAAAGCAGTAAAGAAGAATCCTGAAAATGTATTCATAATATTAGGAAATTTATTTGCCATCGCATATATACCATTTTCAGATGAACCTAAAACAAATGTAACAATAATTCTATCTGATATATTAATTATTGACCATCCAATACTATTTGGTACTAATGGATAAGAATATTTAACCATTTTAGATAAGTCTTTTTTATTAACTAATTTAAATTTAATAAATTTATATATTTTTAATTTAAAGAATATAAATATACTTGTAATTACATTAGCAATTATAGTAGAGTATAATAATCCATTAACGCCAAATTTGAATTTAGCTATAAATAAGACATTTAATACTATTGTAATAACGCTCAATATAAAATTAGATAATGCATATAATTTTAATTTAGATAATCCTCTTGTAATTGAATTAGTTAATGTAATAAATATACAAGAAATTATATAAAGTATAAATACAAAGGTATATCTATATTTAAATAAACTTAGAACTATAAATAATAATATACACCATATGATAGTACTTATAATACTATAAATACATGCATTACTCATTACTTTTTTCTTACCATCATCATTATCTTCATCAATTAAGAATCTAAACATAGATTCTTCCATAAGTAGAGTAATAAATGGTATTACAAATATACAAGCTGTGACTAGAAAATCAAATATACCATATTCACTAGTAGTTAATATTGATGTGTATAAAGGTAATAATAAATATGATATTACTTGAGTTGAAAATTTTCCAATCGCAATAATAAATGTGTTTTTCATTAATTCCCTTTTCATTTAATCACCATACTAAAATTATAACATAAAAAAAGAAAAAAGAGTAGATACTCTTTTTAATATGCAGTTAAACGATCTTCAAATCTTTTTCCTAATTTAGGGAAATTAACATAATTTCTAGGATTTAATAATTTAGCATAGAATGTTGAAGACCATGCTCTATAATCTGTTCCAACTAATCCATTAAGTAATGTAAAATGTAAATGTGCTCCAGTTGTACAACTATCCCATGGAGTAGAGGAATCTCCACCAACATAACCAATAACAGTATTTTTAGTAACTGTATCACCTTTAGATACGTTTATACTTTTTAAATGCATATATACACTGGTATAATGTTTTCCACTAACATTATGATGAATAAAAATCATATTACCACCACAGTGATATTTATAAGTTAGGGCAGCTACTGTACCGTTTGCGGTAGCGTATACAGGAGAACCGCTTGGTTTACCAATATCAATACCTGTATGGTAATCACAACCACCATTGAAACATCTATTTCCAAAATTAGATGAAATATATCCTGAATCTAGAGGCCTCCACATTTTTGTATCATATGGTAATATTTTTTTACCACATGTTTTTATATCTTCATTGTCTTTACATCCTTTTGATTGATACATTTTAATAATTTCTTCTTGTACTTTAATAGCTTCTTCTTCATCTACTTTAATATCAACGATATCTTTTAATTTGCTACCAAGTTCACTATATTCTTTTTCAAGATTTTTTTGTTTTTCTTTTAATTCTTCTTGTTTTTGTTTTAATTCTTCTTGTTTCTTTTTATTTTCATTAATTTTATCATTAAATTGTTTAATCATTGTGTCATTATATTTTGACATTTCTTCTACAACTGCTCCACGATATATCATATCTGTAAAATCACTTGCTCCAAATACATATTCTAGATATGCTGAATCACCACTAGATACTTGATAAAAATTAACAATTGTTTTAATTTCTTTTTCTTTTTCTTCAATTTCAATATTTAATCTATCAATATCTTTATTTAATGATTCAATATCATTACCAGCTTTTTCCATATCATTTTGAGCTTGTTTAATATTGGAGTTAACATTAACCATTTTGTTTTCAGTATTTTTTTGTTCTTGTTTAGTATTTATATAATCTTGTTTAGTTTTTTCTAATTCTGCTTTTAAATCTCCTAATGTTTTAGCTTTAACTTTTACATCAGTAAGAACTGCAGTTACCAATACAAATAAAATCAATAATATAGTTGAAAGTTTTTTCATATACAAATCCTTTCTATTTTTTTACAATATTAATTATAACATATAATGTACTTTTCTTCAATTCTTTTTAGCTAATTTGTTTGCTATATTTACGTATTTGTTATATAATGTATATGGTGATTATATGAAAAAATTTCTTCCAGTTATATTAGGATCAGATGCGAATGCATATGGTTTAGCTCGTTCTTTTCATGAAGAATATGGAATTAAATCTTTAGCAGTCGCTAAGAAACAATTATTAGAAACTAAAAATAGTAAAATAGTAGATGTAAAATTATATGATAATCTAACAGATAATGATGTATTTGTTAAAGCTATGACTGAAATTGGAGAAGAGTATAGTAAAAAATATGAAAAATTAATATTACTTTCATGTGTTGAATGGTATACTAATTTAGTAGTTGATAATCGAAAAGTATTAGAAAAATATTTTGTATTACCATTTATGGATAAAAAAATAAAAGATAAACTTGAGAATAAAGAATCTTTTTATAATATATGTGAAGAATATAATTTGGATTATCCTAAAACATATATTGTTACTTATGATAATTATAAAAATATTAAATTACCATTTCCTTTCCCAGTCGCAGTTAAACCAGCTAGTTCAACAGATTATTCTAAAGTGGATTTTGTTGGTAAAGAAAAAAGCTATAAAGCAAATACACAAGATGAATTTAATAAAATAATAAATAGTATTTATAGTTCAAAATATCGTTCAAATATTATAGTACAAGATTTTATTCCTGGTAATGATGATGCGATGTATGTTATGAATTGTTATGTTAATAAAAACCATAAAGTTAAAATGATGTGTTTAGGACATTGTATATTAGAAGAACATACACCATATGGAATAGGTAATTATAAAGTGTTATTGTCTGATGGTAATAAAGAATTATATGATAAAATACAAAAATTCTTAGAAGATATTAAATATGTTGGATTTGCTAATTTTGATATTAAATATGATATAAGAGATAATAAATTTAAACTATTTGAAATAAATATAAGACAAGGTAGAAGTAGTTTTTTTACAACAGCTTGTGGATGTAATTTATCAAGATATTTGGTAGATGACTATATTTATAATAAAGATTTAGATACAGTATATAACTATAATAAACATATTTGGTTAGCTACTCCTAAGAGTATGATAAAAAAATATGTTAAAAATGAAGAATTAAAAAAAGAAGTATTAGATTTAATTAAAAATAAAAAATATTCATTTACACTTAAATATAAAAAGGATTTTAGTTTATATAGATTTTTCTGGATTAATAGAATATATTTTAAAGATTATAAATTATATAAATTATATCCACCAAATGATAATTAGGAAGGTGAACAACTATGTGTGGTTTTACAGGTTATGTAAATAATAAGAAAAAAGATAAAAATATTATAAAAGAAATGACTAAAACTATTATTCATAGAGGACCTGATGATGAAGGAATTTACACTGATGATACTTATCATGTAGGTTTTAGAAGATTAAGTTTTCAAGATGTTAAAAATGGATCACAACCTATGTATAATGAGGATAAATCATTAGTTATTGTTTATAATGGAGAAGTATATAATTTTAAAGAACTTAAAGAAGAATTAATTAAATTAGGACATAAATTTACTAATAATTCTGATACTGAAGTAATTCTTCATGGTTATATGGAATATAAAGAAGAAGTAGTAAATAAATTAAGAGGTATGTTTGCTTTTGCTATATGGGATGTTAAGAAGCAAGAATTATTTATAGCTCGTGATATGTTTGGTATAAAACCACTATATTATACATATCAAAATGATACTTTTATGTTTTCATCTGAAATAAAAAGTTTTTTAAAAAATCCTGATTTTAAAAAGGAAATTAATAAAGAAGCTTTAAAACCTTATTTAACATTTCAATACTCAGTATTAGAAGAAACATTTTTTAAGAATGTTAAAAGATTAAAACAAGGTCATTACTTAAAATATAAAGATGGTAAAATAGAAATAAAAAAATATTTTAATTATGAATATAATGAACAAAAACAAGAATTTGATAAACTTGTAGATAGTATTCATAATAATATTGAACATTCCGTAGAAATACATAGAATAAGTGATGATACTGTAAAAGTAGGAGCTTTTTTATCAGGTGGTATTGATTCTTCTTATGTAGTATCTGTATTTAAACCTGATTTAACATTCTCTGTAGGATTTGATTATGGAGAAAAATTTAATGAAACAAATTATTCTAAAGGATTATCTGACATATTAGGTATTCAAAATAAAAGAAAATTAATAAATGCTGATGAATTTTTTGATGCACTAGATAAAGTACAATATTATTCAGATGAACCACATGCAAATCTATCTGCTGTACCTTTATATTTTTTATCTAATCTGGCTAGACAAGATGTTAAAGCAGTATTATCTGGAGAAGGTGCAGATGAAATATATGGTGGTTATGAATCATATTTTGAAACTAAAGCCTTTAAAAGATATAAAAAAATACCATTCTTTATTAGAAAAGGTATAAAAGGATTTGTATCAATTTTTCCTTATTTTAAAGGACAAGGATTTTTAATAAAAGGTGGACAAAGATTAGAAGAATATTATGTTGGAGAAGCATTTATTATGAATGATAAAGAAGCTAATGATGTATTATCTTCTAAATATCAATCTAAATTAAGCTTTAAAGATATAACAAAGCCTTATTATGATGAAGTAAAAGGCAAATCTGAATTAATTAAAAAACAATATATTGATATGAATTTATGGTTACCTAATGATATATTACTTAAAGCAGATAAAATGACTATGGCTAATTCATTAGAACTTAGAGTACCATTTTTAGATAAAGAATTATTTAAACAAAGTTTATCTATACCAAGTGAATATAAAGTAAATGATACAACTACTAAATATATTTTAAGACGTGCTAGTGAAAAAGCAGTTCCAGAAGAGTGGGCAAAAAGACCTAAGAAAGGTTTTCCAGTACCATTTTCCATCTGGATTAGAGAAGATAAATACTATAATTATGTTAAAGAAATGTTTAATGAAGAATTTGTATCTGAATTCTTTGATAAAGAAAAGATTAATAAATTATTAGATGATCATCATAATAATAAGATGAATAATGGAAGAAAAATATATACAATTTATTCATTCTTAATATGGTATAAAAAATATTTTATAGAATTATAAAAATAATTTATATGATAAATAAACTAAACAGATTTCTAATTTTTGTATATGCAGATTTTAAAAATCTGTTTTATTTTTGATTAAAATTTAGTAAATATGTCATTTGACTTATATATTTTTTTCTTTTACTCTTCTATTGAATGGAGGAATAATTATGGAAAATAATCAATCTTTATTTGAAAGTATTAAGCATATTGATAAATATGGTAACGAATATTGGTATGCTAGAGAATTACAAAAGGTATTGGAATATAAAGAATGGAGAAAATTTGAAGGAGTAGTTTTAAAAGCTATGAATGCTTGTGAAGGTAGTAAAAATCAAGTGCTAGACCATTTTGTCGGCGCCGACAAAATGATAAATCTTGCAAAAGGCGGTAAAAGAAAAATTATTGATTATATATTATCTAGATATGCCTGTTATTTAATAGTTCAAAATTGCGATCCTAGAAAAGAAGTAATAGCTTTAGCTCAAACTTATTTTGCTATTCAAACAAGGAAACAAGAATTATTAGAAGATTTATCTGAAGATAAAAAAAGATTAATAATGAGAAATAAAGTAAAAAAAAGCAACTTAGGATTAAGTAGAACAGCTATAAATAGTGGTGTAAAAAATTTGGCTGAATTTCATAATGCGGGATATAAAGGTTTATATAATGGCGAAACTGCAGATGATATATTTAAAAGAAAGAAATTAAGATATCGAGAAGATATATTAGACAATATGGGAAGTGTAGAATTAGGAGCAAATTTATTTAGAATAACACAAACAGATAATAAATTAAAAAATGATAAAGTTGACAATGAATATACAGCAAATTCAGTTCATTATATAGTAGGTAAAGAAATTAGAAATACTATAGAAAAACTTAATGGAATAATGCCTGAAAATTTATCAACGCCAAATAAATCAATAAAGGAAATTGAAAAAGAAAATAAAAATAGTAATTTAGATTGAAAATATAAATAAAATTTGATACAATAATATTGTATTCATAAGTAGGTGATAAATATGGAAAAAACAATGATTTATGATGCGAAAGAATTTAAAGATGCTGTTGCACTAGCTATTTTAAAAGAAGTATATGATATTTTAAAAGAAAGAGGATATAATCCAATTAATCAAATAGTTGGTTATTTGATGAGTGGAGATCCAGGTTATATTACTTCATATAAAGATGCTAGAGCAAAAATAACAAGTATTAGTCCATCTAAAATATTAGAAGTAATCGTAAAAGAAGCTGTTGAATGAGATATTTAGGATTAGACTTAGGTACTAGAACTTTAGGACTTTCAATAAGTGATAGAACGGGTACCATTGCTTCTGTATATGATACACTTAGATTTAACGATGGAGATTATGATTCATTACTTGTTCCTCTTAAAGAGATAGTAGAAAAAGAAGAAGTATCAAAAATTGTTTTAGGTTTGCCTAAAAATATGAATAATTCATTAGGCTTCAGAGCAGAAGAAACTATAGAATTTAAAGAAAAATTAGAAAAATATTTAAATATGGAAGTAATACTTCAAGATGAAAGATTATCTACAATAGAAGCAAATAACTATATGTTAGCTGCTGATATATCTAGAAAAAAAAGAAAAGAAAAAAAAGATAGTTTAGCTGCCAATATAATATTACAAACATATTTAGATAGAAAAGGAGATTAATTATGGAAGAAAGAATGACATTTAAAGTATTTGATGATAATGGTAAAGAAATAGAATGTGAAGTATTATTTACGTTTGAATCAGAAGAAACTAAAAAGAATTATATGGTTTATACAGATAATACAAAAGATGAAGAAGGAAATACAAAAGTATATGCTGCTATTTATAATCCAGATGAAGATGAGACTAAATTAAGTCCAATTGAATCTGATCATGAATGGGCAATTATTGAAAAAATACTTGACGAACTACAAGAAGAAGTTAGAAACGGAAATATTGGAGAAGAAGAATAATCTTCTTCTTACTTTTATGAAAAAAAGAAAAGTTAAAATTATTCCAACAATAATAGCGTCATTATTTATGATTGTTATTATTGCAATTATTGTAGTAGTCATGATGTATTTTAATGGTATTAAAGCTGTTAGTAAAAAATCAGTTGAAGTTACATTTGTAGTAAATGAAAATGAGACTTTTTCTACTTTAGCTGATGATCTTAAAAAAAGTGATTTAATTAAATCAGAATTATTTTATAAAATATATGTTAAATTAAATAAACCTAATGGTTTACAAAAAGGTACATATAAATTAAATAAAAACATGGATGTTAAAAATATAGTTAAAGTTTTAGGTAATGGTTCTAAATATGTAGAAACAAATAGAATTACTTTTAAAGAAGGTAAAAATATGCGTACTTATATTAAACTAATTGCTGAAAAAACAGGTATTAAAGAAGAAGATATTATTGCTAAATTAAAAGATACAGCATACTTAGATAAATTAATAACTAAATATTGGTTCTTAAAAGCTGATATTAAAAATCCTAATTTATATTATTCATTAGAAGGATATTTATATCCAGATACATATGAATTTAAAAAAGATGCAAGTATAGAAGAAATAATTGAAACAATGCTTAATAATACAGATAAAAAACTAAAAAAATATGAATCAAATTTATTAAATAATAATTATAGTATTCATGAAATAATAACATTAGCGTCTATTGTTGAACTTGAATCAGTTGGAAATGATAGAGCAGGTGTAGCAGGAGTATTCTTTAATAGATTAAATGCTAAACAACCATTAGGTAGTGATGTTACAACATATTATGGTGCTAAAATAGATATGAGTGAAAGAGATTTATATCAAGCAGAATTAGCAGCAATTAATGGATATAATACAAGAGTAAGTTCTATGGCAGGAAAACTTCCAATAGGTCCTATTTGTAATCCATCAGTGTTATCTATAGAAGCAGTATTAAATCCTACAAAGAGTGATTATTTCTATTTTGTAGCAGATAAAAATAAAAAAGTTTATTTTACAAAAACTTATAATGAACATTTAGCAACTATTCAAAATTTAAAGAGTAAGGGATTATGGTACACATACAACAATTAGAAAAATATGCTAAAGATAATAATATTCCTATTATGGAACATGATGGAATAGAATTTTTACTTGATTATATTAAAAATAATAATGTAAAAAATATCTTAGAAATAGGTTCTGCAATTGGTTATTCTGCTATTCGTATGTGCTTAGTTGATGAATCAATTACAGTAACAACTATTGAAAGAGATGAAAAAAGATATAATGAAGCTGTTAAAAATATTAAAGATTTTAATTTAGAAGATAGAATAAATATTATTTTAGATGATGCATTTAATGTAGAATTAGATGACATGTATGATTTGGTTTTTATTGATGCAGCTAAAAGTCAATATATTAAATTTTTTGAAAAGTTTAAATTAAATTTAAAAGATGATGGTGTAATAGTATCAGATAATTTAAATTTTCATGGATTAACTCATACAACTGAACATATAGAAAGCAGAAATGTTAGAGGTATTGTTAGAAAATTAAATAATTATATTGATTTCTTAAAAAATAATGAAGAATTTGAAACAACATTCTATGAAATAGGGGATGGAGTATCAATAAGTAAAAGAAAATTGTAGAATTTTCTTTTTTTGTACTAAAAAGTATTGCAAAAACATAAAAAATAATGTATACTTTAATAGTCGAATATTTACTGGACCTGTAGCTCAGCTGGTTAGAGCGCACGCCTGATAAGCGTGAGGTCGATGGTTCAAGTCCATTCAGGTCCACCATTTTGTATATAAACTCTTATGAGTTTTTTTTATTGACTTATACTTATTTATTTGATAAAATACTCCGCGGGTGATTGAAATGGAAACAACAAAAACTGAAAGAAGAACCGCAACTTTAGGTTCAATGTATAAGGAACAAAATGTTGCCAATAAAATAATAAATCAGGTACAAAAAACATGCAATAATGCTAGTTATAATAATAAGGATTATTTTTCAGATTATTTTGATAAAACCGATTCTACACTATCTTATTATTATTATAATTTTTTAAATTCATTCAGTGATTTTTTACCATCATTTGAATATGTATATAATATTGAATCATTAAGTAAAGATGATTTGATTTCAGTTGGTTATGGTATAAGTGTACATAGAGGTTTACTTATTGAAAGTTTTCATATGATTTCTAATAAAAAAGAAAGATTAGATAGAATCAGTTTAAATGATTATACTGTTTCACTTTTAGGTTCAGGTTGTATGTATGAGGATCAATCAAGGGGTGTATTAGATCCAGAAGTACATCCTATATTTAAAAAAGAGAGAATCAAATTATTTCAAAAATATTTAAGTGAATATAGTAATTATAAAAATGGTATAAAAGTTAAAAGAATTCATAAATAATTATGAGTTCTTTTGTTTATTGAAAATTTTATTAATAAATGTTAAAATATATTTAGAAAGAGGTATTTATGATAAGTATTAAATCAGATAGAGAAATAGAATTAATGCGTGAAGCAGGTAAATTAATGTCTAAAACATTTGAATATTTAGAAAAAGAGTTAAGACCAGGAATAACTACTGAAGAAATAGATAAATTAGCGTATGATTTTATTACAAAAAATGGTGGTTATCCTACATGTTTAGGTTTTGAAGGATATCCTGCAAGTATTTGTACAAGTGTTAATGATACTGTAGTACATGGTATACCAGGTAAATATAAATTAAAAAATGGTGATATTATTACTTTAGATATAGTAGTTAAAGTTAAAGGATATAATGCAGATGCAGCATGGACATATGCTATTGGAGATATATCTGAATCTAAAAAATATCTAATGGAACATACTAAAAAAGCCTTATCTAAAGGTATAGAACAAGTTAAACCTGGTAATCATATAGGAGATATTTCACATGCTGTAGAAGAATATGCAAAAGCTCATCATTTAGGAGTAGTAAGAGAATTATGTGGACATGGAATTGGAACTGATATGCATGAAGATCCAGATGTTCCTAATTTTGGTAAACCCGGAACTGGTCCTAAGTTAAAAGAAGGTATGGTTATTTGTATTGAACCAATGCTTACAAGTGGAGAAAGATATATTTATATCATGGATGATGATTGGACTATTAATACAGATGATGGAAAACCTGCTGCACATTATGAACATACTGTATTAGTTACTAAAGATGGTTATGAAATATTAACTCCTAGAATAAATAAAGAATTGTAAATCACATATGTGATTTTTTTCTTATTTATGTTATAATAAGTTAGGTGTTTGTTATGGAAAAATTTAAAGAAATAGAAAGAAGTATAATTACAACATATCGTAAAGAAATATGGTCTAGATTTGTTAAAGCAGTTAGTGAATATAAACTAATTGAAGAAAATGATAATATTATGGTATGTATATCAGGTGGTAAAGATTCATTTTTACTTGCTAAATTAATACAAGAATTAATTAATCATGGTAAATTTCCATTTAAAGCCCATTTTGTTTCAATGAATCCAGGTTATAATAAAGAAAATTTGAAATTAATCAAAAAAAATGCTGAAAAACTTAATATTCCTTTAGAAATATTTGAATCTAAAATATTTGATACAGTATATAATATAGATCAAAATCCTTGTTATTTATGTGCAAGAATGAGAAGAGGATATTTATATAGTAAAGCTAAAGAATTAGGATGCAATAAAATAGCTTTAGGTCATCATTTCAATGATGTTATAGAAACAACTTTACTTTCTATGTTTTATGGATCTGAATGTAAAACAATGATGCCAAAACTTCATAGTGATAATTTTCCTGGTTTAGAACTTATTAGACCAATGTATTTAATAAAAGAAGATAATATTATTAATTGGGCTAAAAGTAATGAATTAAAATTTTTAAATTGTGCATGTAGATTTACAGAAGAATCATCATATGATGAATCATTAAGTAAAAGAAAAGAAATAAAAAATTTAATTAAAGAATTAAAAAAGACTAATCCTAATATAGATGATAATATATTTACAAGTATGAGTAATGTTAATTTAAATTGTATTTTGGAATACAAATTAGAAAATAAAAAATATAATTTTTTAGATAGATATGAGTGATAATATGGATCAAGATAGAATTGGTAAAATAATAAAAGAAAATAGAATTAAA
>OMSK01000079.1 GCA_900313725.1 uncultured Bacillota bacterium
CATACATGTGGTACTTCATGATAAAATTCCTTTTCAACACATTTATTTATAGTAGGTTCAATAATAGGTTGTTCCATACAACATGAATTAAAAGGCATTCTATCACAACATCTTTTGTTAAACATATAAATCCTCCTTATCTAATTTATAGTATGAACCCACAAAAAAAGGGAATGTGTTAACTCCCTATAAGTTTATTAGTTTATCTGTTTTTTCCACGAGCTATTACTATTAAAGCTGCTCCTACTCCAACGATTAATACTAGTACAACTACAGCAGTAATTGAATTAGTATCTTTTTTATCTTCTTTTTTACCATCTGAAGTTATAACATTACCACTATTATTTTCTATTTTATCAGAACAATCTTTTCCTTCAGCAAAACATCCAACAATATCTTTATCTCCATCTTCATATGCTTTATTAATTACACTTTCTAGTGATTCACTATATGAAGCAGCTGCATAAATATTACTTATTACAACAAATGGAGTTCCTTGATAACTAGCTTGTTCAAATCCTTTTGCTTGGAATGCATTAGCAACTTTAACACCTAATTCATAATCTTTACCTTGTTCCCAATCAACATGGTCAACATATAATTCTTTCATAACAATTTCAAATTTGTCATCATAAGAATCTAGTTTTTTCAAATATTCAACTTGTGCTTCACAGTAAGGACATCCTCCTGCTTCAAATATATATACTTTTACTTTTTCCTTAGCAAATACGTTTGATGTGAATAAAACAAAACTTAAAACTGCAACTAATAATAAACTTTTTATTTTCTTCATTTTCTAACCTCCAATATTATTATAACATAGTTTTTCTAAAATGGCATTTTCATATTTCCATTTTTCATCATTTTCATCATTTTTTTCATTTCTTCAAATTGTTTTAGTAATCTATTTACTTCTTCTACACTTCTTCCACTACCTTTAGCAATTCTTTGTTTTCTAGTCATTTTAAGCACTTCTGGATGTCTTCTTTCATATGGTGTCATTGATAATATTATTGCTTCTATATGAGCCATATCTTTAGGATCAATTTTAACATTATTAAGTCCCATTTTTTTGGCTCCAGGTACTAATTTAATTAAATTTTCTAAAGGTCCAAGTTTCTTTATTTGTTTAAATGTTGATAAGAAATCTTCTAAATCAAATTTACCTGCCTTCATCTTTTTAGCAGCATCCATTGCTTCTTTTTCATCTATTACTGATTCTGCTTTTTCAACAATAGACATTAAGTCTCCCATACCAAGTATTCTACTTGCCATACGTTCTGGATAGAATTCTTCTAGTCCATCCAACTTTTCTGAAACACCGACAAATTTAATTGGTACATGTGTTAAATGTCTAATAGATAATGCAGCACCTCCACGAGTATCTCCATCTAACTTAGTAAGAATAGCTCCTGTAAGTTTTAATCTATTATTAAATCCTTCAATAACATTAATAGCATCTTGTCCTGTCATACTATCAATTACAAGTAATACTTCATTAGGATTAACTTCATTACATATATTTTCTAATTCTGTCATTAAATCTTCATCAATATGTAATCGTCCAGCAGTATCTATTAAAACATAATCATATCCATTTTCTTTAGCATATTTAACCGCATTTTTACTAATCTCAACAGGATTATTTTTACCTTCTGAATATACTTCTATATTTAATTCTTTTCCTAGTTGTTTTAATTGATCAATTGCGGCTGGTCTATATATATCACAAGCAACTAATAATGGTTTCTTTTTATAATTTTTTCTTAAATAATTTGCTAATTTACCAATAGTTGTTGTTTTACCACTACCTTGTAAACCTACTAACATTAATGTAGCTGGATTACCTTTGGTATTTATTTCTTCCTTTTCTCCACCTAGTAATTCTACCAATTCATCTTTTACTATTTTTACAAACATTTCACCAGGTTTTAATGATTTTGCGACTTCTTCTCCCAATGCTTTTTCTTTAACATTTGCTATAAATTCTTTTACTACTTTATAGTTAACATCGGCTTCAAGTAAAGCAAGTCTAATTTCTCTAGTCATATCGCCAATATTTTCTTCTGTTATTTTTCCATAACCTCTTATTTTATCTATGGCGTTTTGTAATCTATCTCCTAAACTTTCAAACATTTTATCACCTTTTAATATTTTATCAAAAAAATATAAAAAAGACCATAGTTTTAGTCTTTTTAATTATATATTGATTTTATTTGTTAATATGATAAATTAGGTGATTTATATGCCAAATGGGTGGAAAAATTTTTTTAGTGGCAGAAATAAATGGATTTCTTTTTTAATTATATTTGGTATTTTATTCTTTTATCAAATTATTTTAACCTTTATTTTTGTTACAAGGTTTAATTTAATTATTCTTTATTTATTTGTTAGTTGTATATTCTTTTTTAGTCTTAGAATATTCCTCTAATAGTTTTTCTGTTTTATAAATTGTTTCTATCATATTAGTTACTAATATAGTATTATCATATTCTGTTTGATTAAATTCTATTTTATTTGGTAAAGTTATTAAGATAAATAATAACTTTTTTTCTTCTTCTAATAATGGATATGTTTTTTCATATCTTTTTAATATAGATTCAAAATCAAAATTTAAAGCATATTTTTTATATAGTTTATATAAATCAAATATTGGTATATCTATTTTAGCTTTATTCCAACTTATAAGATAAGAATTTTCATTTCTTATATAATGATCTAATGACAAATTATTATGTAGTAATACATATCTTTGTTTTGTTTTATTTTTAACTAATTCTAACCATTTATCTAATTCTCCCTTAGAATAATTTAGACAAGCAAATATTTTGGATATATTATTTTCTAATACTAGTTCACTAGGAGAAGGATATACCTTGTTTTCTATTAAAGTTATTAAATCACTATAATAATTTCGTAAGTGTTCTATATTATTATTAATATCTTCATATATTTGTTTATATGTATCTGAATCAACATTTTTATAATATGTTGTTTTATTATGTAATATACTTACTAAGGATATCATATCTAATATTTTTTGTTCTTCTGGCATATTTATACCATCAATATATTCAAATATTTGATATTTATCTTCTTCTTTTAATAGTTTTGGATAATAATTAAATCCTCTTGAATTTAAATATTCATATATATCATTTGTTTTTTCTTTTATAACTAATCTATCTTCTTTAGTATTAATAATTGTTACTTTATCATATCTTTTATAACCAATAGGTTTTATATCATTTTTTCTTATTAAATCATTAATTTCTTTCATTATCAATTGGTATTATAATTTTATTACCTATTTTTATTTCTGATAAATCATTATACTCTTCTAATTTTTCTTTAGTTGTATTATATTTATTAATTATATTTTCTAATGTATCATCTTCTCTAACAATATATACTTTATAAGTATTATAGCTATCTTCTATATTGATATTATTAAAAATATTAATTGGATTTTCTTCTACAGCTTCTTTTTCAATACTATCTTCTTCTTCAACACATCTTTCTGGTTCTTCAACAATTTCTTCCATAATATCCTCCTTTTCTTCTATTTTATCTACTAATACTTCTATATTAACAGATAAAACTCTATCATTAATTATTTCATAATAAAAATCATTTATATCTACAGTAGCATTATCTAATATATATTTTGGATCAAACGCTATTGAAAATGGTATTTCATAGTTAAATGTTTCTACATCTGTTGATTGTTCTGTAATTTTATATTCACCGCTTATAATAAAATTACCTGATAATGTATAGTCTTCTACTTTTAAAGTATGTTCTAAAGATATACTTGTTATTTCTGATAAATTAGTTTTAAAAATAATCTCTTTCTTAAATGGTACTATTTTATTCATATATTCCTCCAATCACTTAAATATATGAAAAAAGAGAATAAATTATTCTCTATTTTTAACTTCTTCTTTTAATACATCTAATGCTTCAGAATATGTACTTACTGGTATAAATTTTATATTTTCTTTTACTTGATCTGGTAATTTTTCTAAATCATTTATATTACCTTTTGGTATTAAAATTGTTTTTATACCATTACGTAGTGCGCCTATACTTTTTTCTTTAAGTCCACCTATTTTTAAAATGTTACCACGTAGTGTTATCTCACCAGTCATGGCAATACTTGAGTCTACTCTACTATTTGTTAAACTACTTATTAAAGCAGTAGTAAGTGCTATACCAGCTGAAGGTCCATCTTTTTTAACAGCCCCTTCTGGTACATGAATATGAATATCATTATCAAATTTCTTATAATCTATTCCAAATTCTTTGTAATTAGATTTTACATAATCTAGGGCTATTTTAGCACTTTCTTCCATTACTTCTCCAATTGATCCTGTAAGCAATAGATTACCTTTTCCTTTAAAGTAATTAACTTCTATTTTAAGTACATCCCCACCATATGGAGTATATGCTAATCCATTAACAACTCCTATTTCCGAATTATTATCTAATTCTTTTTCATATAATGGTTTACCTAAATATTTATCTATCATTTTTTTATCAATAGTAATTTTATTAATTGCGATTTTTTTCTTTAATAATTCTGTTACTATTTTTCTCATTATTTTTGAAATAGTTCTTTCTAGATTTCTAACACCTGATTCTTTTGTGTATTCTCTTATTACATCTAATATTAATTTATCTTCAAATGTTATATTTTTATAATCTAATCCATGTTCATCACATATTTTAGGTAATAAGTAATTTTTAACAATTTCTAATTTTTCATATTCTGTATATCCTGTCATTTCGATTATTTCTAATCTATCTCTTAATGGTTCAGGAATATCTTCAATATTATTAGCAGTTGTTATAAACATAATTTTACTTAAATCTACTTCTTCTTCTATATAGTTATCACTAAAGAATTCGTTTTGTTCTGGATCTAATACTTCTAATAATGTAGAAGCAGGATCTCCTTTTTGGTCTTTTGTCATTTTATCAATTTCATCTATTAAAAATACTGGATTCATTGATTTTGCTTTTTTTAGTGATTGAATAATACGACCTGGATTTGCTCCTAAGTATGTTCTTCTATGTCCAATGATTTCTGCTTCATCATTCATACCACCTACTGATATTTTAACAAAGTTTCTATCTATTGCACTTGCAATTGATGATACAAATGAAGTTTTACCTACTCCTGGAGGACCAACTAAACATAATATTGGAGTTTTTAAATTATTAGATTTCTTTCTAACAGCTATATATTCTATTATTCTATCTTTAACTTCTTTTAAACCACTATGTGTTTTATCAAGCTTGTTTGCTATATCATTTAAATCATCATTATCTTTAGTATATACATTCCATGGTATATTAAGTAACCATTCAATATAATTTCTAACTATATTTACTTCTGGTGATGTTTCATTTAATGTTTCAAATCTATTCAATTCTTCATCTATACGAGTTTTAATTTTATCATTTAAATTTAATGTTTCTAATTTTTTATTTATTTTGTTTATTTCATTTTCTTTAACACTTGTATCACCAAGTTGTTTTTTTATTTCTTTTAATTTTTCCTTTAAGATGTACTTTCTTTGAGTATCATCCATTTCTCTTTTAACTCTACTATCAATTTCTTTTTCTATTTGATACATTTCTGTTTCATCATAGATATCTTCTAGTATATAAGTTAATCTTTCTACTGGATTTAATTCATAAAGATATGTAAGTACCCTATCTGATTCTATATTTAAATATGGTACTATTACATCTGTCATTTTATCTAGACTAGTCATATTTTTAACTATTGATATTATACTATTCGAGGCATATGGAATAGTTTTAGTATAATATTCTAATTCTCTTTGTAATTTTTTTATTAAAGCTTGTTCTTGATAGGCATCTATTTCTTCTGGAACTATTTCTTCAATAATAGCTTCTAAAATATCTTCATTTTTATCATTATTTAATAATTCTACAACATTGGCTCTCTTTAAGCCTGATATTACTAATCTAGTTTTACCATTAGGAAGTTCCATCTTATGACTTATTCTAGCCACCACTCCTATTTTTGGTAATTCTTTTAAATCTACACTTTCTTCAAGTGGATCTTCTTTACTTATTATTAATACTTTTGAATCATGAAATAATTCAGCAACATCTATTATGTTTTTACTTATATCATTATCAAATTCTAATCTTATATCATTATTAGGCAAAAGGATAATTCCTCTAAGGATTATAACAGGTAGTTCAGTCTTTATCATAAATTGCCTCCTTCAAATTGTTTTTTATTATAACACAATTAATTTATTTGTCTACATATTTTTTATATTTTTCTATTATTTACCAAAAGAAAATAATGTGTATAAAACACATTAAATTATTGTATTTATATTGATATCTTTTAGCTTTTTTACTAGATATTATTATTTTCTAATGCTTTTTCAACTTCACTAATTAATTTTTCTTTATTTGGTAATTTTTTCATATAATTGTTTGGTAATTTATCTAATATTTTATATTCACTTACTCCTATCGGCTTATTAATATATTTTAAAGTATAATCAACAATTTTATTATTTTTGTTTGGACATAAAATTATACCAATAGAAGGATTATCATTTTCTTCTTTTAATTGTTCATCTAATGCTTGTAAATAAAAACCTATTTTACTACCATATTCAGGAATAAATTCATCCATCTTTAATTCTACAGCAATATAACATTTTAATTTTGTATGATAAAAAAGTAAATCAATATAGAAATCTTTATTACCCACAGTTATTTTATATTGATTACCTATAAATGAAAATCCATTACCAAATTCTAATAATACATTTTTAAGTTTTTCTAACATTTTATTTTCTAATTCTTTTTCTTTATAGTCATTAGTTAATTCAATAATATCAAATACATATGGATCTTTCATTATATTGGATGCTAAATCACTATTTTTCTTTAAAGTTAAATTAAAATTATTATGTTTTATATTTTCTATTTGCCTTTTATATAGGTTTGTATCAATTTGATATATCAGTATACTTTTTGACCAACCTTCATTTAAACAATTCTCAATATACCATTTTCTAATTTTTTTGTTTTTAATTTTTTCAATTAAAATGATATTATGTGTCCATGGTAATTGTGCAACCAGTTGCACAAATTCTAAATCATCATGGTATTCACTATAAAAAGTTTTCATATATTTTAAATTTCTAACTGAAAATCCTTTTTGATTTGGATATGAATTTTTAAGTTCAAATGCTAAATTATCTAAAAATTTATTTCCCCATACTGAATTATCATAAAGTACCTTACCAATTCTATAATATAAATTAACTAAACTTATATTAGCATTTATCATAATATCTAATTGTGTTTTATTAATATCTTGTTTTATATTATCAATTGCAGCAATATATGTTTTATCTACTTCTTCTATCATAAGCTCTTCCTTTCTATATCTTTACTTTTTTAGTTTCAATTTAAACCAAATACTTTTACATTCTGTTAATTGAAACATTATTGATATATCGTTGTTCTAATAAATTATTATCAATTAAATAATCCATCATTTTTTTAAATAATCTAATTAATGCTTTACTTTGTTCTGTAGCTTTTTCTCCTTTTAATACAGTCATCAACATATATATTCCCTGTTCAGTAAATACATAAGGCAAATACTTAATATTGTGCCCTCTTTCAACTGTTTTGTTCAAGGTCACAAATTGTGACCTTGAAACAAAATCACGTTCTTCTTTTGTTAATTGAAACATAAAATCTGATTCAAATTTTTCTATATTTCTTAGTACTTGTTGATTAAAAGCTTTAGTTGTATAACCATATATTTTAGCTAAATCAGAATCTACCATTACATATTGTCCTCTAATAAAATACATTTTATCTCTTATTGTTTTTTCATCTAGTAATACTATATCTGTTGTCATAGAGCACCTCCTCTACTTATATGGTACTACACTCATATAGCAAATTCCTGCAAGATTATAAAAAAAATTAGAATTTCTTCTAAATTTTCCTTTTTTTATATAATAATATAGCGCCAATAAGTGCGACTATTAAATCTTTCATTGTATCTGTAACACCTGTTAATTCTACTTTCTGTGGATCTACATTTAAAATTATACTTGATATAAATTCAAATATCTCCCATCCTACTGATACAAGTGCTACAAAACCTAAAATATCCAATAAATCTTTTTTCTTAAATAATTCTATTGATATATAAGCTTCAAATACACCTGATAAAAAGTGCATTAATGTATCATAATTAGGAATTCTATCATAAAAATTTATAACCGTTCCTAAAAAGTAAGCAAATACTACAAATATTAAATAAGATAATTCTAATTTATTGGATATTTCTATTTTAAATTTTCTTATTATCTTTGGTACTAAAAAGACTATTAAACTGGATATACCAATTAAAAATCTTACTAGTATTTTTCTTTTTAAATTATATAAAGCAATAATATAACTAACTACTGATAATACTACAATAATTAAGTTATTTATCTTCTTCATAGGTTAATGTTTCCATCTCCACTTCATTAATTGAATTAAATCTTTTTGTTATTTTTTCTGTTGTTGTATGAATATCTTTAACATCTTTTCCTACTGTTTCTATAGAACGAGATAATTTATCCCATCTATCTTTATATCTTTTAAACTCCTCATCTAATAATTTTAATTCTCTATGTATTACTTTCGCATACTTATCTCTTTCCATATTCTTAATAATTACTTGAATAGTTGTTAGTGTTGAGATTAAAGTAGTTGGAGAAGTAATCCATACTCTTTTTTTATAAGCATATTCTATTACATCACTATGATATGCATTTACATAAGCAAAAATAGCTTCTGCTGGTAAAAATAGAATTGCTTGATCTGATGTAACACCAGGAATAATATATTTACTACTAATAGCATCTATATGTTTTTTCATATCTGATTTAAACATTTTCTCATATGTTTCTCTAGCATCTTCACTAATACTTTTATCTAACATATTACGATAGTTTTCTAATGGAAATTTTGAATCTATTCCAACTAAACCTAATGGTTCAGGTGCAAATAAAGCACAGTCTACAATTGATTCATTTGGTAATGTATATTGTAGTTTATATATTTTATCATTTACTCCAAAGACATTTTCCATAATATGTCTTAAATTAACTTCTCCAAAAATTCCTCTTGTTTTTTTATCAGTTAAAACTCCTTGTAAAGAAACAATATCTTTTGATAATGTATCAATTTTCTTTTGTGCTTCATCTATTTTTGATAATCTTTCTAATACATTAGTAAATGTTTTATTTGTTTTTTCAAAATTTTGATCTAATCTTTCATTTACTTGATCATTTATTAATCTTAATCGATATTCTAATTTTTCATTTTGTTTAGAAAAATCTTCATTCATATTTCTTTCTAGACTACTTTTAAATTCTCCTAATTCTTTTACTACATTAGTTTCAATATTACCTATTTTTTCTATTATATGTCCTTCATTTATTCCTTTTGTAAGTAAAAATATTAAAAGAATTGTAATTATTATTAATATACCCAAAATTATATATTCCATAACTCCTCCTAATCTATATCAAATTTATTTATTACAAATTTTGATAATATAAATGCGATTAATAATATTATTAATAATTTAAATATAACTGTAATATCTGACATACTTTCTACAAATGTTGTTCCTACAAATCCCCAGAAATATACAATTGATATTTTAGCAATTATACATGCGGTTAGAAATTTTTTATATTTCATTTTTGACAATCCAGCACCTATATTTACAGAGAATGCAGGTGTAAATGGTATTGCCATTATTACTACTAATTTGGAAAAACTTACATTACTTACTACATTCATTAATCTTTCTGTTCTAGGCTTATTTTCAATATTTTTATACAATCTTTTACTTAAACCTTTTCTAAATATAAAGAAGCTTAATGAACAGCCTAATATAGTAGCAATCCAAGATATTATAAATCCTACTAAGTTACCAAATATTATCATGTTTAAAGCAATAAATAAAGCAAGTGGTAATATTGGAATCATTGATTCTAATATAATAATACCCATTCCTAAAAATAAACTTATAAACATGTTATTATTTAATACTAAATCTTTTAAATATTCAATTATATCATTTATTATTTGTTGCATATATAATCACCATACATTATTATTATAATACATAATAATGTTTTTTAAAAGAAAAAAGAATGAAATATCATTCTTAATGTTTATCTAACATATCTGATAAATATGGCATTGCCATAATAAATGCGAATATTAAGATTGCTATAAAGATAACAACTTTTAAATTTATATTTGAATCAGAATTTAAATCAGCCTTTTGTTCATTTGTATTATAACCATATTTAGGCGTTTCTGGTTGATGCATTTGATTAACTGACTGCATCATTTGATTCATTTGTGTTGGGTCATTTGGTTGAGCATTATTTACTTGTTCACCAAATACCTCTGTTGGTGTTTGTTCTACATTTATTACTGGAACTTCTCCCGGATTAATTGGTTGTGGTCCCATTTGATTCATTGGTTGGTTTGGCTGTGGTCCCATTGGTTGTACAGGTTCAACTGGTACTGGTTGTGGCCCCATTGGTTGTACTGGCTCAACTGGTACTGGTTGTGGTCCCATTGGTTGTACAGGTTCAACTGGTACTGGTTGTGGTCCCATTGGTTGTACAGGTTCAACTGGTACTGGTTGTGGCCCCATTGGTTGTACAGGTTCAACTGGTACTGATTGTGGTCCCATATTTTGTCCATTTGATTGATTCATATTATTATAATCCATAACATTCATATTATTATCCATATTACCAACCTCTTTCTATCTTATCTATTAAATAGTATATCAAATTTCTATTAAAAATAAAAGCTTTTTTTAATTAATTTGTTTATTATACATAGTAAAATAGTCTTTTTTATCCTTCATAAGTTCAACATGATTACCAAATTCTTTAACTTTTCCGCCCTCTAGTAATAATATTTTATCTGTATCTTTTGTTGTTGATAATCTATGAGTAATCATAATACAAGTCTTATTTTTTAACAGATATTTCATACTTTCATATATTATTTTTTCTGTTTTAATGTCTACCTCACTTGTTGCTTCATCAAGTATTATTATTTTAGGATTTTTAAGTATACACCTAATTATAGATATTAATTGCTTTTCTCCATTTGATAATATATTACTTTCATTATCAATCATTGTATAATAACCATTTGGTAATTTTTCTATAAATAGATTTGCTTTTGTTTTTTCACATAATTTAATAATTTTTTCATCTTCAATATCTAGTCCATATTTAATATTATCTATAATTGTTCCTTTAAAGAATTTTGTTTCCTGCAATACTAAACCAATATTTTTTCTTAAACATTCTTTATCTATATCTTTTATATCATATCCATCAATATATATTATTCCCTTTTCTATATTATAAAATTTTTCTATTAAATTAATTATAGTAGTTTTACCACTTCCTGTTTCACCAACTATTGAAAGTGAAGTTTTATCATTTATTTTAAAGCTTATATTTTTTAATACATCTTTTTCATTATATTTAAAATATACATTTTTAAATTCAATATTTCCTTTTATATCTAGTATTAAACCCTTTTTATTATTAATTTTATAATCAAGTATATTATATATTCTACCAAGTGATGCGCTTGCCTCACCTATGGTTCCTATCATAGATGATATATCATTAATTGGTTCTTTAAACATAGAAGCATATGATAAAAATGCGACTATATTACCGATAGTTATTTGGTTTCTTAATACTAATAATGATCCTAATCCAATAACTAAAATATTACTTAAATTATTTATTATTAAATTAATTGGTAATAATAGATATGAATATAAATTTGATTTAATGGATATTTTTTTAAAATTATCATTTTCTTTATTAAATTTTTCTATAAAATATTCTTCTTTATTTATTTCTTTAATTGTTTTAATATTACTTACAATTTCTTCTGTATTAGAGGTAATTGAAGCAAGTAAGTTTTGCTTTTTAGTATAGTATTCTTCTATTTTTTTACTCATTTTTGATACTATTACAAAGAACAAAGGAACCGTTAAAATAATAATTATAGACAATAATACATTCATATAAAACATAATTATGGTAACTCCAATAAATGTAATTATACTACCAGTAATAGTAGTGATTACTTCTGATAAGCATTCATTAACACTATCTATATCATTTGTTATTGTACTCATAATATCACCTGTATCATTATTATCAAAATATGATAGTGGTAGTGATTGTATTTTATTAAATACTTTTTTTCTTAATTTATATATAGTATTTTCTGTCATACTAATTATAATACGATTATTTATAATTGTTATAATAAATTGTACTAAATAAAATAGTAATAATATAATTAATAATGTATATATATTTTTATTTAAGTTATCTACTATATAACCTATAATATATGGAATAATTATACCTATTAATGTACTTATAATAGTCAAAATAATTGTAATAATTATTTTCTTTTGATCTAATAATTTAAATAATTTTTTTAAGTTCATGATATATCACTTCCTATACTATAAAGTTCCTTATATATAGGGTTTTTCATTAATTCTTGATGATTTCCTATTCCTTTTATTTTTCCATTATCAAGTAATAATATTTTATCAAATTCTTTTATACTTTTTATTCTACTAGTTATAAATATAATGGTTTTTTCTTTATATTTATTTAATATATTACTTATAATTTTTTCCTCTGTTTTTAAATCAAGAGCATTTAATGAATCATCCAATATTAAGATACTTGGTTCTTGAATTAATGTTCTAGCAAGTATTAATCTTTGTCTTTCACCACCACTTAGATTTTTACCATTTTGTTCTATTATTTTTTTTTCTATTTTATTTGACAAAGTTAAATCTATATATTGATTAATATCAATATGTTTATTAAATTTTAAATTATTATTAATAGTATTTTTAAATAAGTTTGCTTTTTGATTTACTATTAGTATTTTTTCTTTTAAGTATTTTAAATCATATTTATCTATATTAATATCATCTATTAATATTTCTCCTTTTGTTATTTCATAATTTTTCTTTATTAAATTTATTAGTGTAGTTTTTCCACTACCTGATGTTCCTACAATCGCGACTTTTTCTCCTTTATTTATTTTAAAATTAATATTTTCTAAATTATATTTTTTATTATAGGAAAAATATACATTTTTAAATTCTATTAATCCTTCTATTTTTTTAGTAATACCTGTACTTAATTGTTCTTCTTTTAGTTTTAATAATTCTTTTATTCTTTTTATTGAAACACTACTTTGTATAGTAAGTAAAAATATCATTGATGTGGATACTATTGATACTAGAAGTAAATTAATATATTCAATGAATGCAGTAACAGTTCCTATTTTTATATTATTATATTTACTAAATACTAGTATTAAAATAATAGCTATATTTATAACAAACATAATTAATGGCATCATTAATGATATGGTTTTTAGCGCTTTAGTATCTATATTTTTATATTCTAAATTATTTTTATCAAATTTTTTTATTTCATATTTTTCTTTTACTTCTGATTTTACCAATTTTATATTTGAAATATTTTCTCTTACATTTGAATTAATATTATCTAATGATATACTTGTTAAATTAAAATATGGATAAGTTTTTTTGATAAAGATAATACTTATTACTATAATAATTGGAATTATTATTAATAAAATTGATGACATTTTTATACTTATAGTTAAGCAAAGAAGAATACTTCCAATAATTATTAGTGGTACTTTTACTAATATTTTTAATATTAAGAATATTATATTTTCAATATTAACTATATCATTTGTTATAAGTGTTACTGTATGACCGATATTGATACTATCTACATCTTGATATTTTATTTTTAATACCTTATTAATTATTTTATTTCTTATTTCATAACTAATATTTGAACTTATGACTGAAGAAATATATGTACTTGATATACTTCCAATTATTCCTATTATTAATACAAGTATCATAATTAATATATTTCTAATAATATAACTACTATTATTATTTAATATTCCAACATTTATAGTATCAGATAATATAAGTGGTAATAGTAGCTCCATAATAAGTTCTAAAATAACACATATTACACATATAAATATTAATTTTTTATATTTCATATAATCACTCCAATCAAAAAAGCGCAAGTAAAAAACTTATAATATAAGCCTGTACTAGCGCCTTTTCTTATTATTTATTTAAATTATAAATATTTTTTTATTTGTTTATTTTCTATTTTTTCTGATATAAAATATATTATTATACTTACTACTATTAAGATAATTCCTATTGTTAAATAAATAAAACTATATTTTGTTAGACTATTATTTAAATCTACAATTACCTTTTTTATAAAGTTTCTCATACCTTCAGTTATCTTATTAGTATGATTTGATATTATTTTATTTACTTCTATTATTATAAATAATAATAAACTAGAGCTCATAAAAGTAATACCTGTCCATTTTAATCCATTTATTATACTTTGTCTTGTAATAAAGATACATATAACAAATATTATAATCATTGAAATTAGTACTAAATCTAATATACTGTTATATAAAAATCTGGTAATTGTTATTCCTTTATCTATCTTTTCAATATAATTATCTACATTAAATTTTTCTCTTACTTTATCAGATAATTCATTTAATTTACTTTCAATATCAGGTGTTTTTTCTTTTACTTTTTCTAGAAATTTTTCTTGATTTTCTTTTGTTAATTTATCACTTTGTGGAATATTTTTTTCTTGCATTTCACTAGAAATATTTTCTATATTATTATCTAAGAATTTATATATTTCACCATCTTGTAATAATTTTTCAGATTTATTATTTATGGTATTGGAAATTGATTTAGATGTTATTTCTTTTGCGTAGTTATCTACTGGTTTTGTTCTAAAAAATCCATCAATTGATTCTACAGGTATTCCAGAATCAATTAATTTTTCTTTTATTTCTTTAAATTCTTTAAATTCATTACCATTTTCATCTAATACAAAATCTAATATATTTATATTATTAATAAACTCATTTATCTTTTTTTCATCTAAATATTTTTCTGTTGATTTTTTAAATGAAAATGTCATAATTAAAGACATTAATATTATTACACATAAGAATGTTGCGAAACCTAATAATATATTCTTTACCTTTTCCATTTTATCACTCTTTCTTATTAGATATTATCATTAATTAATTATTTAATCAATAATAATTAAAAAAAAATTAGGATTTTTATCCTAATTTATTCTATTGTAGTTGATCTACTTGTTACTTGAACTTCTATATAAGTTCTACCATCACTTACTTCTATTTCTTTACCATCTAAATAAGTGTATTTAGTTTTAGCGCTTCTACTTGATTTACTCCATTTAATTGGAACTGCATATCCATTAGTAATAAAGTATCCTTCTCCACTACCAGTTGTATGTAAATCCCAATAATATCCATCACTTGATTGATTATATGTAATTTTTTGAACTATTACATTTTTAGTCACAAATTCTTCTTTACTTTTATGATCTTTTGTAGTATTTCCATTTACAATTCTAGTATACATTTTAGTTTCTGGATTATAAGTAAATTTAGTAGTAATATTACCATATGGAAGTGTTACTGTATTAGCAGTCTTTACACCTTCCATTTTAGATAAATCCACTTCTCCTACATTGTAGTTTAGTAGTATTGTATTATCTGATTCTTTTTTATACTTTTTATCATTAAATGCAAAATCACTTATTTTATTTATACTTGTATATGCAGTATGTTCTGAAGCTAAATGTTCTGGATTACTTCTCCAGAATGGTTTTGAATGAATCATTCCATTCATATAATCAATAACATGTTGTCTATTTAATTGATCTTCTGCATAATGACTATATCCATATCCAACTAAAATCGCATCACTTTCTAATGCATAATCAATAAAATTATGTCTTACACTTCTAATTGTACCAATAGTTACATCTTCATTTACATCTTTAAATAAAGCTATCAATCTTGATGTTGATCCTTCTGTTGGAATTTCATAAACAATATATGCTTTATTTAAACCTTCTTGAACTTTAACTGCTACAGGAGTATTATTTACTACTACCGCAAATGGTCTTGATTTAGAATTAATATCAATAATATCTACTTTTTCCTTTGGTACAACTGGTTTCTTTTCAACTGTTTTATTATCCTTTTTACTTTTACTTTGTTTATTATTATTTTTAGGTTTTAGCACTAATAATAACACTACTATTATTAAAACTATTAAAACACTTATAAATATTAATATTTTTTTCATATTTATTTTTCTTTTCATATACACACCTATCCTTCTATATAAGTATACCATGTATCCAATTTTTTAACAATGAAAAAAGAATAAATTAATTATTCTTTTTAAAATTTTTTAAAATTATTTCAACGAAAATATATACTACTGTTGTAACAGCTAAGGATATTAATATATATTTTATTAGCATTTCATTGTAAGGATGTATATTATGCCTTAGTAAATATGTTCTAACTGGTATATGACTTAAAAATACATAAAAGCCAAAAATACCTAATTTTTTCCAAATAATAGATTTAAATATACGTTTTGAAAATGTTATATTACTAAAAGAAAGTGCCACAACAAATGTAAATAACAGTGCTTCAAAAATAGATCCAATTATATTAAAATGCATATTATAAATTAATAGTATATATATCAATGGTTCAACAATTGATAAAGCAATTATTTTATTTCTTGAATATTTTTTATCTTTTATTACATTTGATAATTTAAATGATAAATTACCCAATATTATAAAAATTATTGCTTTATAAAAACCATTTCTAAAGAAAAAATGTGAATGCAATGGAGCATTAATCCATATACCATTTTTTCTTACTAGCATAAGTGTAATAAATAATATTAGTGGCGCAATATAATAAATATATTTTTCTTTATCTTTCCTAGCAAATGGATATAGTATCATTAATGACATTATCATTGCAGAAATATACCATAATGCAATATTTACTGGCATTTCATAACCTAGTATTCCTAGCAATAAAGATTCACCAATTATATTATCAGATACAAGTAGTTTAATATTAATATTTTTTCCATAAACAAATATAATTCCTATTAAAAATGATACTATAATTGCTGGAAATATTTTTTTTATTTTTCGATATATAAAATTAAAGGTTTCTTTTCCTAAATTATCAACTTTATCATTTCTTTTATTAATTGAATTCATCATTAAGTATCCTGTAACAATAAAGTAAAAGTCAACAGCATAAAAGCCATAATTAAACAAGCCATTTCCATATATACCAGTAAACATCCAGCTATGATAAACCATTATTATTAAACTAAATATAAATCTGTAAAAATCTATACAATAATTTTCTTGACTACTTTTTTGCATATTAGACTCCTAATTATTATTTCTTTTTAGTTTTTTTATAATATTTTCATTTAAAATATCCATCAAAAAATTATCCTTTAATACAAATAACACACCAAAATAAGTTATTATACCAACCGTAATTTGAGTAATTATTACTGTCATTCTACCAATCATTACTTTGTCAATAAATATACATATCATCATCATAACAATAGCAGAAATAATATAATTAAAAGATGATTTAAATATTTCTTTTAAGTCAAAATCTTTTCTAACAAAATAGAATTGTGTAGAAGTAACTGAAAGTTCAGCTATAACAGTAGCAATCGCTGCTCCATATGATTTACAATAATTTATTAGTATAAAATTCAATATTACATTAGTAATAGCACCTATAATTACTGAAATCGTATATTCTTTTTGCCTATTTAACGGTAATAAGTATTGTGTACCTGTGATACTTGCTAAACTTATAATAATTATAATAATACTTAACATATTCATTATTGTTGGCACTTTATCATATCCAGGTCCAAAAAATAATGGACAGAAATTTGAGGATACAGCAATTATACCAAACATTAATGGAATTGCTATCATAAATGTAAACGAAAATGTTTTTTTCATATAAACATTTATAGCTTTTTTGTCACCTTCAGCATAGCATGCAGAAATCCTTGGAAGCATTACCGTACCTATGGCAGTTACAATGGTAAGCAATAATTTTACAACTTTTTGAGCTTGATCATAATAACCAACCTCATTCATATTATTTGTTATTGCGCCTATCATAGTTTTATCTAAAACAGTATATATTTGGATTGCTACTTGCGGAATAAATAATGATATAATTAAAGGTAAATGTGTCTTAATATTAAGTTTCTTTGGCTTAAATACATATTTCCATATTCCAATCCATAATGTTAAACTTCCAAATAATGTACTTAATGTATATATAAATAAATATTTATTTAAGTCATCTGGGCTTTTAATAAATATAAATATAAATACAATACTAATTATTTTTACTATAAAATTTCTAATAACCGTCTTTTTAAAATCCTCCATACCTTGATAGAACCATGAAATATCTAACATATTTGCAAGAATTTCTAAAAGTAAAATTTTATAATATATTGAATACTGACCTGATGTACAAAATATTATATAGAATGCCACTGTAGAAATAGACATGGTAATAATTCTTAATGTTAATATTTCCCAAAAGACATTACTTCTTTTTTGCTTATCATTTTGATTATAAGCTATCTCACGTTGTCCATAAAGAGCTGTCCCCAAACTTCCAAATAATATAAAGTACGTTACTATTGATACCGTAAACCCATATATACCATTACCTGTTGATCCTAATTTTCTAGCAATATAAGGTGTTGTTATGATAGGGGTTACAATCAACACTAGTTGATATAACATATTATATATATAATTCTTTTTAACTGATTTTCTTTTCATTTACCTTACTCCTTAAAAAAATGCCTATTTAAGTATAGCATTTTTTTTTAAATATTTCAATTATGGTACTATTTTTTTTAATATTGGTATTTTTTTTAATATATATATAATTAATAAACTAATCAAATAAACAATAATAGGAAATAATAATTTATACATAAAGTTTGCTGGTTCAAGATGAAGCATTGTAGTTATTTTACTTCTTACTAAAATATGAATTAAATATACTCCAAAACTACAACCTGATATTTTTGTAATAATCTTCATATTTTTTTCCGAAATATTATATTTTTTATTTTTTAAAAAGATAAAAATTGATGATGTAGTTATTACTGACAATACTGATAAATATCCCCATGAATTTTCATTTAATGTATTTGTTTGTAAACTAAAGTATGTTGTATGAAAATATCTAAACAATAAACAAAGAATTGCAAGAATATATAGTATAATTCTTTTTTTCTTTGAAATTTCCTTTTTACTTAAATAATATCCCAAAATAATATACAACAAATAATTTATATTGCCATTAAAGAATAAGAAAATATTTGGAGTACTTTTATTTAATAAAGTAAATATATAACTTATACAAGATGTACTAATAAAAATTAGAAGTCCAAAATAATATAAATATTTTTCTTTGTTATTTTCTATTAATGTAGCAAGTATTGGTATTAATAAATAAATCCATATTATTAATGGAAAAAAACAATATACTGATTCAATATTACAATTTAAAAATTTATCTATAAAAACACCTAAATTAAATCCCTTATTATAAATTATATAAAAGATTATTGACCATATAAAATATGGAATAACTACTTTAGAAAATCTTTTTTTAAAATATGTTTTATCATCATATTTTTTTCGATATTCTAATAAATTAGCTCCCGTAATCATTAAAAATGCTGGTACAGCAAAATAGCAAATTGTTTCAACAAACATTGATATGTACCATGAATTATTATTTGAAAAATAATGTGCTTCCCAATTACAGTGCATAAATATTACTGAAATACAAGCAAAAATATTTAATATATCTAAATAAACTAATCTTTTATTTTCTTTCATATAACAAACTTCCTTATATTAAAGGTTATCATTATAAATGATAACCATGTTTTTACAATTTTTCTTTAGCACAATCAAGTGCTGCTTTAATAACATCATCCATATCATAATATTTATATTCAGCAAGTCTTCCACCAAATATAACATTTTTTTCTTTTTCAGCTAATTTTCTATATTTTTCAGCTAATAAATTATTTTTATCATCATTTACAACATAATATGGTTCATTTTCCCCAGTATAATCATCTGGATATTCATAAGTTACAACTGTCTTAGGACTAGTTGAATCAAATTCAAAATGTTTATGTTCAATTACTCTTGTATATGCAGGATCACTATCAGTGTAATTTACTACAGCATTTCCTTGATAGTTATTTATATCCATAACTTCAGTTACAAATTTTAATGAACGATATTCTAATTCACCATATTTATAATCAAAATATTCATCTATTTTACCTGTATATACTATTTTTTTAGCTATTTTTTCATATTCTTCTCTATCATCAAAGAAGTTAGTATTTAATCTTACTTCAATACCTTCTAACATTCCTTCTACTAGTTTAGTATATCCACCTATTGGGATACCTTGATATCTATCATTAAAATAGTTATTATCGTAAGTTAATCTTACAGGTAATCTTTTAATGATAAATGCTGGTAATTCTGTACATGGCCTATTCCATTGTTTTTCAGTATAACCTTTAACTAATTTTTCATAAATAGTTCTACCAACTAAAGAAATAGCTTGTTCTTCTAGATTAGTTGGTTCTATATCTATTTCATGTCTTTCATCTTCAATATGTCTTAAAGCATCTTCAGGAGTAATAACATCATCCCACATTTTACTAAAAGTATTCATATTAAATGGCATATTATAAATTTCATTTTTATAACGTGCGATAGGACTATTAGTATATCTATTAAATTCTACAAATGAATTTACATAGTCCCATACATCTTTATAATCAGTATGGAAAATATGTGCTCCATATTTATGAACATTTATACCTTCAATTTTTTCAGTATAAACATTTCCAGCAATATGGTTTCTTTTATCAATTACTAATACCTTTTTACCTTTTTCTTTTAGTTTGTTAGCAACTGTTGCACCAAACAATCCAGCTCCTACAATTAAATAATCATATTTCATATTACACCTCTCTATCAGAAAATTCTTTTATCCATTCTAAATATTTGTATCCATTTTCTTTTGTTCCTTCAAGCATCATTCCTTCTGCCCATTCGTTCCAAGCATTAATAAATACATATTCTTCATCTTTAATTTTATCCATGTAATTAAAGAAAGTCTCCTTAGAAATAGGATTTATGATATAACCTCTCTTTGAATGTCTTGGAGTATTATCCCATTCAAAAAATAATCCATGAATAACTTTATCATTTTTAACCATTTTATTTATTGCTAGGTTTAATAATTTATTACCATCATACTTAAGAATTATTTTTGATTTACTATTTTTTGAAATAATAAATTTCTTTATTTTTCTTATTACTCTTCTACAAAAATTTATATATAATTCTGTTGAATAATTAGGTTCACGTAAGAAATATGAACAAGATACATTATATTGCTCCGCACAGTTTTTATTATAATCATTTGGAGTAAAACAAGAATTAATTATATATATTCCATCAAATCCGTTTTCCTTACATTTTTTATCAAAAAAACTTATAATATCTTTTTTTTCATCAAATATAGAATTAAAAATCATAAATAATGGTTTGTTATCTTTTTTTTCATATCTCTTATCTTTAAAAAATGGAAGCAAATATTCAAAATGTTTTTCCCAATCTACCTCTGTTCCATATTTCTGTTCAACTAACATTTCACTAGTACCTTCCCATGATTTAATCCATGAGTGATTGGCCCAACAAAAGAAGAAAGGTTGTTCTATATCTGTCCATTTTAACAAATTTTCTGCAGGTTTTTCTAATAATTTTTTACCCATAAAATAATAATGATAATATATCATTCCATCCATATTATATTTTTTCATTAATTCTGTTTGGTGTTCAACTGTTTTCTTTTCAAGTAAATTGTAGTAACCATCTAATGGCTCTTTAGGTTGTTTATGGTTTTTATATATTGGTTTACTTTTTTTTACATTTACCCATTCAGTAAAACCCTTACCCCACCATTCATTATTTTCTTTTATTTCATGAAATTGAGGTAAAAAGAAAGCAAATTTTTTTATCATATGTCACCTCTATTTTTTTAATGATCGCATTTTTCCAATAAGAATTGGATATTTATAATATAAATATATTTCAATTTTTCTTTTTAAACCAATTTTTATTTTTTTTATTTCATCATAGCATTTTTTTCTTTCAATTATAACATTTTCAAGATTTAATTTGTCTTTTAATAAACTATTTCTATATATCAAATCTGTTAATATTTTTAAGTAACTTATTAGAAATTCTTTAAGATCAATATTATTTTTTATCAATATTTTTTCTATTTCTTTATAGGAATCAACAATCGACAAATATTTTAAACTTAATTTTTTATGTAAAGCACTACCATCATGTTGTACATAATGATAAAGCTTTTCAGGTGTAAATATAAAATTCTTATCACAATTATCAATATATTGATAATTAAATAATAAATCTTCACAAACATGTACACTTTCATTAAATTTCAAAAAATTATCTTTAATTATCTTTAATTTGTATAGTTTATTCCATAGAAATCCTTTATATAATTTTTTATTCATAATTGATATAAAAGCATCTTTTCTATCAATTATTTCATGAATATTAATATCATCATTTTCATAATAATTGCAAATTGCTAAATCATAATGATCTTTTTGAATACATGAAACAAGCGTTGATATATAGTTTTTTTCAACATAATCATCTGCATCAACAAATGTGATATATTTTCCAGTAGCATTTTTAATTCCTAAGTTTCTTGCTTTTGATACACCCTCATTTTTTTTTAAAAAATACTTTACCTTATCATTTTTGAAGTAGTTTTTGCAAACATCCTCACTATTATCTGTTGAACCATCATTTATCAGAATAATTTCTATATTGTTATAATCTTGTTGAATAACACTATCTATACATTTTTTTAAAAATTTCTCAGCATTATATATTGGAATTATAATACTTACTTTTTCTTTCATAAAATCACCATCTATTTTTTTCTACCCGTAATTTTTTTATAAAAATTCCAAGTAAATTTATAGAATTTAAAACCAAATTTTAATGAATAAATACCCATTTTATCTCTTTTTGGTACATTTTTATTTTTTAATATTTTTTTACTATTTTTTTTAATATAATTAACTAAGATTTTTTGTTCTTGAGGATATTTTTCCCTACTATTTGCTAATTGAGACAATGTACTTAAATATGCATACATCAATCTTCTATCACATGCTTCCTGTAAATCAGGATATTTTTTAGATATATAATCTGTCATTTCTTTTGTTGATGTTATTAAATCCATTTTTTTAGTATTAAATTTATTATTTGAAATTGAATCACTTCTAATAATATAATTGTATTTTCCTAATGAATTAATTGAAACTTTATCACATAAATCTATTAACTTATAAGTTGTTGCAGAATCTTCATAAATTCGACCTTTTGGATATCTAACATTATTAAATAATCCAATATCATATAGTTTTGCCCATGCTGACAAATCTATTCCATCATCATAAAGTATTCTTGCTAAAACTGTCTTACTATCTAAAACTGATCTCTCTTTTGTTTCTTTTTCAATAATACGCCCTGTATCATATACTACTCTATGAGAACAAATGGACATTTTTGTATTATCTTCTTTTATTGCCTTATATAAACATTCTACATAATCATCATCAATATAATCATCTGAATCTATAAAAGTTATATATTTACCTGTTGCTTGGTCTATACCTTTATTTCTAGCATCTGATAAGCCACCATTTTCCTTATGTATTACTTTTATTCTTTTATCTTTTTTAGCATAATCATCACATATTTTACCACAATTATCTGGTGATCCATCTTCAACTAAGATTATTTCTAATTTTTTATATGTTTGATTCAATACAGAATCTAAACATTTTGGCAAGAATTTTTCTACCTTATATGCAGGTATTACAACAGTTATTAAATCATTCATCACTACATTTCCTTTCATTAAATAGTAGATATACTATTATTATTGATATAATATAGCCTGGGATACATGTTTGTACTCTCATAAAAGATACAAATAAACCATACATCACAACACAATACAATATATAATTTTTCATATTTAAATTACTTTCAATTTTATCATATACTCTAGATACAACAAAACCAAAGAACAATGATGCAAGTATTGTAAATGTAATTCCACCATCAATATAGAAATAATATACAGGTGTAACAAAAGCATTTGCATTTCCAAATCCAGCAAAAATAAAATTTTCAGCACCCAAAATATGATTGTATGTTAAATCATAAACTTCAGGAACTAAGAAGGATAATCCAATTATCTTAAATCCTTTAAAAAAGTATCCAAGTATACCATAAAAAGTTAAAAAGCCAAAAGTATGAGGCACCTTATCTAAATCTCTTAACCACATACTAAGTAATGTTGGTGGCATTGCAAAATAAGTATATACCTGTTTAAATACATTTGATCCAGATCTCATTACAGTAAATAGTGTCATTGAAAGAACACCTATAATTAAAGATATTGTTATTATTCTTTTCATTTTTTTACTTATTGTAATTGTATTTTTTGATAAAACAAAACCAAATGCAAAACATATAATAAAATAAAAAATTGCTAATCTACCAAATCCTGATGAAATATTTGATAGAAATAAATAGGTCATTGAAACTATGATTATCTTTTTAGCAAGTTTTCTATTCTTAAACTTGAAAAAGGCATAACTGGTTACTGCAGGCACAAGTAATCCAAATGGTTCCAGACAAATAACTCTAAATGTTTCTTCAAATAAAGACCTTCTATCTACTAATGGATTACCACCTTGTCCATAAGGAACCATTCCCCATCTTCTTATTTCATACAATGGATACCCATCTATTATTCCCTTTAATATAACGATACAATCAATAACTGTAAAAAAGATTGCAACATAACTTAGAAAAAAATATAATTTTAATTTTTTTTCATTAGGTTCAAAATCAATATCTTCTTTTACTTCTTTATTTTTTTTCTTCTTAGGTATAAATTTTTGAAGTATATATCCAATTGAAAAAAAGGAGATCATTGTTATAATTAAAAAATATGCTTTATTACTTGGTGTTATAATATCAAACAATCTAAGTGATGATAGGAATAAAATAAATGTCCACAATCCACAGAAAAAGGAAAGAGGATTAATTAGTTTATTTTTTTTAAGAAATAAACTAACTACAAACATAATTAATGAGCAAACAAACGCTATGATACCAATCATTTAATTAAAAACTCTTTCCATATTTTTCTTTTTTAAATTTTGCTTTTAAAAAACTTGTACCCTTAACCCACCAATTAACTTTTTCCATACTAATAACTTTTACTTCTTTATAGTTATATCCTTTAGTATTTAACCAAACATCAAATAATAATTCTGATACTCTTCCATAAAATCTAGCATGAAAACTATCATATTTTGAATTATCAACTCTTTTTTCTAATTCAAACAAAATATCAAATAACCATGTACAATATTCATCTAGTTTATCTTTTTTCATAATAAACATATTGAACATATGAGCACTTGTTCTTTTCTTTAATTTATTAAATTCTGGTAAATAATCAGGATATTTTTCTTCAATTATTTTTCCAGTAATATCAAGTGGTTCAATATGTAATGTATGGTCATAATGAGAATATAAATTTTCTATATAATATTTTCTTTTGTTTGGTGTTATTATATCTGTATTTTCAAATATTTTATCTGCATCTTTCAAAGTTAATACACTATTAAATAAGTCTTTTTTATTAACTTTTTTTGAAGCAAAATGTCTTCTATAATGAGCAAGACCAACGTATTCTGCATCTAAATTTTTCCATGCCCAATAAAGTCCTGTTAATTCACAAAAATAAGGGTTTTTTATTGAAATATTATCTTTTTCATTATCTTTTTGATATCCAATTGAATCTTTACCTTCTGCTCCAACTTGAACAGGTAAATACATTGAATCATTTGGCATTTCATATTTTTTATGAGTTGCTATAATAACCTTAATATTTTTCATATAATTCACTCCCTCTACCGTTTAATTAATTATACCATTTATAATAGTTTATAGCAAGAATATAAAAAAAAAATCAATTTTTATATAATATATTATTATTATAAAAAGTTGATTTCTTTTGTAATTCTGCATTTACATAATCTATATCATATTTCTCAATTAATGTCTTTTTTTCACTATATATATTTGTCCCTAATCCAAGTCTATCTCCATCAATATCGGCACCTAGACTTGCTAATGTTGTTGGAAACATGTCAAATGAAGTAAATTTTTTATTGTTGGTATGATTACTATCGATAGCGGGATTAATAAACACATTATAAATTTTTCTATCAGCATTATCAAACATTATATTATTTGCCATTGATAAATGATCCCCCGTTAAAACAATTGTAGTATTTTCATAGAAATCTTGTTCTTTAACCCAAGAAATAAAATCTCCAACTTGTTTTGAAGAACATGCAATGGAATTTGCATAATCATTATTTTCAATTACTTCTTTACATGATTTTTCTACATATCCATCAGGAAAATGTGTGTTAACAGTTAACATTGTAAGATTAAATGGTTCATCTTTTTTGCTTAATTCAGTTAACTCTTTTTTTGCATATTCAAACAAATAGCTATCTTCCATACCCCAAAATTCATAATGATTTTTACTAATTATTTTATCCTTTTTAGCAGAGTAATAATCTCTTATTATATAGTTACCATGTGTCTTAAAAAATGAATCACGCCCGGCAAATTTGGCATCTGATCCTAACATTAACATTTGATTATAGCCATTTTCTTCTAAAATATCTCCTAATGTATAAACATTTGGTAAAAATTCTTTATATCCTATATAACTATTACTATCTATAGGCATTTTTAGTGGAAATCCCGTTGTTTGAGAAAACATTCCTGCAATGGTCCAGCTTGCCCCGCTAACCTGATAAGCTCCACCTAATGTTTCTTTATCAGAAAAACTAATATGTTTTTTAGCTAATTCGGTTAATTCTGGAATTAAATTAATATCCTGATTTCCACCATTTTCTCTATCCATATAAGTTGTTTCCATTGATTCTAAATATATGTATATTAGATTTCTTTTTTTATCTGGAAATGTTATTTTAACACTTTTTGGATCAACATAATTTTCTTCTATAAATTTAGAATTTTGTCTTTGTAATTTTATATATTCTATTACTTTAAATTTTTTATTGATATCAGATAACTGAATCATTAAAACAAGTAATCCTATTATTAAATAAATTAATCTTACAATATTTTTTAAATTTGTTTTTATTTCTTTTTTAAATACTTTAATGGTAAATATTGATTCATATTTATACCTTTTTTGAAATAAAACAACAATTGTTATAAAAATTAGTAATGTAGGAACAACACACTTTAAAATAAAATCATTAATCATTGTATGACTAGTACCTTCTAGTGGTACTTTCAAATGAAAAATAACTTCATCTATTGATACAACACCTACGTTTTTTATTACCCAATTCATTCCAAAAAAAAGGAATAAGTCTATTAATAATATTATTAATATAAAAATATAGATAATGTTTTTAATTATTTTTCTTTCTTTTTTTTGTTCTCTTTTCATTTTCTTTTACCTCTACTTTAATTTCAATATTTTTAATAATTATTCTAACCAAATATGGCATTATTATTGAAATTATAGTTGATATTAATAAATATTTAAAACAATAGTTAACATTAATCATGCTAAATTCAAATGGTTTATTAATATTTTTTATTTGTAATATAAATAAACTAAATAAATTATTTAATACAACATAAATTCCATAATAAAAAATAGTTTTTTCTAGTTTAGTATTTTTTTCAATATTATTATGTATATTTATTGAAATAAAAGCCGGCATAAAATAGCATATAAATTCTAGCATAAGTATTCCTCCTGATACTATTTATTTTATAATAAATAATATATCATGTCAAACAAAAAGAAGCTTACTTAGCTCCCTTTTTAAACAATACTACACTAAATGTTTTAAAGAATATTTTTATATCAAACAATAAACTTCTTTCATTAAAATATTTTTCATCTAATTTAAGTCTATGCTTAAAGCTTACATCACTTCTACCACTTACTTGCCATAAACCAGTAACACCGGGTTTACAAGCAATAACATATTTATAATAATCCCCCATATCGTCTATTTCTCTTGGTAAATATGGTCTAGGTCCAACTACAGACATATTACCAATAAAAACATTTATAAGTTGTGGTAATTCATCAATAGAGAATTTTCTAATAAAGCCACCTATTTTTGTTATTCTTGGATCATTTTCTAATTTCTTGTTTTCTAAATATTCTTTTTTAATTTTTGGATCTTTTTCCATTAATTCTTCTAGTTTTTGTTCAGCATTTGGTACCATTGATCTATATTTAAATATTTTTATTTTTTTACCTTTATATCCAACTCTTTCTTGAACAAAAAATATTGATTTAAAATCTCCTGTACACATTGATACAATCTTAATTATTATTGTTACTGGTACTAATAATATTATACCTATTAGTCCACATATGATATCTAAAAATCTTTTTATAATAAAGTATAAACAACTTTTTTTCTTTACATCATTATTCATTTTAACCTCCGATAAACTCCCTTTATCTTTCTATATAATTATATCTATTTAGAATAATAATGTCAAATAAAAAAAGAAATCTATTTAGATTTCTTTTTTTCGGTTTTATTTAAATATTTATATGTTATAGCAGCTAGTGTTCCACCAGCAAGTGGTGCGACTATAAATACCCATACTTGTTCTAAAGCCTCTCCACCTTGAACAACTGCAGGTGCTAAACTTCTAGCTGGGTTAACAGATGTACCTGTTAAAGCAATACCTAATAAATGAACAAATGTTAAAGTTAAACCAATAACAATACCTGCTACATTTGATTTAGATTCGTCACTTGTAACACCAAGAATTGTATAAATAAATACAAATGTTAAGATAACTTCTACAATGATTGCTCCTACTAATGTAATTTCAGTAGCAGATAGTGTTCCATATCCATTTGCTCCTAAAGCTTCTGTTCCAATAGTAGTTCCCTTTAAAATAGCATATAGTATTCCAGTACCAGCAAATGCTCCAGCTACTTGTGAAACTACATATCCAATGAAATCTTTAGTGCTCATTTTTTTAGAAATAAGCATTGATAAAGAAACAGCTGGATTAACATGACATCCTGAAATGTTTCCTATAACATATGCCATAGCTACAATAGCTAAACCAAATGCAAGTGCAGTGGCTACTAAATTACCACCAGTGATTACTGCGATTCCTGTACCAAATAGTACTAATACAGCAGTACCTATAAATTCTGCAATATATTTTTTCATAAAACCATATCCTTTCTAATTTAATTTTAGAATTTATTTAATTATATGTCAATATAAATAATAAAATTATTTTATTATTGGTTTGGGAGAGCACTAAGAGGTTACACGACAAAAAAAGAACTATATTAATAGTTCTTTTTCAATTTCTAAATGGTCGGGAAAACAGGATTTGAACCTGCAACCCCTTGGTCCCAAACCAAGTGCTCTACCAAGTTGAGCCATTTCCCG
>OMSK01000081.1 GCA_900313725.1 uncultured Bacillota bacterium
TATCTAATCCCCAATCAGTATCTTCATCAATACAATTTTCAGCAATTATATAATCTTTCGTATTTAAAAGTACATCTTTTACAATAGGATTCTGTTCAACTTTTAATCTTAATACTTTTTCCATATTTTGATATTTAACATCTGACCAATTAGATAATTTATATTCTTTATTTTCATGAGCAATATTTCTTGCTTCATTAGGTGAAAATGAATCTTTTATTTTATTAGCTATTTCTTTATTAGTATCAACAAACTTTAAATATTGAAATGCATGTTCACTTGTTTGAAAATATTCACCATTCATAACAAACCCAAAAGATGAAAAGTTATCAAGTGGAAGAATATTCCATTGATACATCTCTCTTTTAATATTTATTTCATTCATACTACTATCAAATAATTTAATCATTTTATCACCTCTTTTTTATTATTAGTATTAAATCCATATTCATTATACTTTTTTATTGCCCTTGGAAGGCCTTCTTCACAGGCAATATTTAAATAATATTTTGCTTTTTCAATATCTTGTTCAGTACCAATTCCATTATAATAGAAATTTGCTCCTAAATCATATATTGCAGCTATATGTCCTTCTAAAGCACATTCTTTTATTATTTCAAATGCCTTCTTATCATTTTTTTTGATATTTCCTAATCCATAATAATGATAAGCACCTGTAACAAATTTAGCATATAATCTTTCTTCTCTTGATATATCTTGATTATTTATTAAGTCTATAATTTTGGGATAAGCATCTATTAATAATTTAGTTCCTTTTTCTTTATCAGTTTCTAATACATTTCCTAATCCTAATATTAAAGAAATACCAAGTGAATATTCACATAAAGGATAATTCAAATTCATACCTTCATTATAATATTTTAATGCTTTACCAAAGTCTTCGGCAACTCCATTTTCTTCTAAATCATAACTTCTACCTAAGACATAACATGAAAATCCATTTAGATTTTTTTTTAGATTTTCTAGATTAAATTTAATTACCTTCATATCATTCACCTATTTTATATTTAATTTCTTTCATTTATTATTTATTAATTACTTACGTATTGGTCTTATAAAATCATACATTGTACCATTATCAGCTTCTTCGAAAAAAATATAATTTTCAATTTTTTCTTATCAATCTATTTTATAAATATAGCTTTAATAATTTTTTATGTGTCTTACCTCAATACATGGAATGGTTATTTCATGTGGTAAGTCAAAAACATATTTAACTGTTTTAGCAACATCTTCAACAGTTAATCCTGTTTTCATAACATCTTGTGGTAATTCATTGTTAGCTCTTGCATAAAAATCTGTTTGGATAAGTCCAGGACAAATATCTGTAATTTTTATATTATTTCTAGCTAAATCATCTTGAATTGCTTTTCTAAAAGCATTAGTACCTTGTTTTGTTGCATTATATATAGGAAACGATGGTTCACACATAACACCACTTTGTGAATTAATATTAATTATTTGCCCATATCCTTGTTTTTTCATTATTGGAAATATACTTTTTATCATTGCGATTGTACCAAATACATTAGTATCAATCACTTTTTTAATTCTGCTTAAATCATTCATTTCATTAAAAACTGGCAATTCTAGTTTTGACATATCGCCAGAAATCCACATTCCTGCACAATTAATTAAACAGTCAATTTTATCATATTTAGCTTTAATATCTTCTACTATTTCTTTTATTTGAATATCATCTGACAAATCACAAACATAATAATTTGCGTTTAATGAATTTGATAATAAACTTAAATTTTCTTTATCTTCATCTATTAATATTAAATTATTATTCCTTAAAATATTAGCAACTTCTTTTCCAACTCCGTTAGCTGCTCCTGTTATAATTATATTTTTCATTTAATTACCTCTTTTTCTAATTTATTCCTTAATAAATTATATCTAAGCAATGTATCTTTATCTTCTTCTTTCATTTTACTTAATTATATAATCATATATATCCTGCCAATTACTTGTTTTAAATATTTTATCATTATTATAATCTTTTGTTTTATTTGTTTCAATCATTATTACTTTAACATTTGTTTTTTCAACTGCTTGTTCACAATTATGAATTGAATCATCTATAAAATAATCACAATCATCTAAATATACATATTTATCATTTGATTTAGTAATAATATTATCATAAGGAATATTATTTTTTTCTAAATACTTGGAAACTATTAAATCAGTATGATCATCTTCTTTTATTCCTCTATTAGTAATAAATACTATTTCATATCCTAATTCTTTAAGTTTATTAATATATATTTTAGCATCTTCCTTGATTGGAATATTTATAGATTCTTTATTAAAATAATTTTCTATAAAATAAGATAGTTCTTCATTTGTCCAATTATCGCTTCTAGGAACTACTTTATTATAATTAATAATATTGTTTTTATGTAATACATTTCTATCATAGTTTTCTGCGATTAAACCAAAGAATTCACTTGTATTACAAATTGTATTATCAATATCAATTGCTATTTTACCCATATACTTCACCTCATATTGATTACACTATTTTATATTTTTAATTATATCTAGAGGATAATTTTTATTATTTTTTGAATCTCTTATTATGTTAATATTAGAGTCATAAGATCTTAATTCATCTTTTGTCATTAATTCTAACTCTTCTATTGGAATCCACTTTATATCCATAATTTCATTTTTATCAAAACTTATATTTCCAGAAACAATTGACGCATTAAATATAATCTTTAATATACTTTTGTTTTCTAAATATTGAATACATAAAATACTATCTAATTTAACATCGTATCCAGTTTCTTCTTTTGCTTCTCTAATTGCTCCATCATATATTGATTCAAAAGAATCTAATTTTCCAGCAGGAATATTATATAATCCTTTAATTTCATCTTTAGCTTCTTGAACCATTAATATTTCATTTTTATCAGATTTTATACATACACCTACTACAATTGCTTTATCCATATTTTTCACTTCTTTCATTATATTTTATTTGTATCAATATTTAAAACACTTCACAATATATTATATCATAAATATACATTTGAAATAAATAATCTATGATAGTAATAAAGATAATAATAAAGAAAAAAGACATTAGTCTTTTTTTATTTTAATTTATATAAATGATCATTATCATTTATTTGTAATACACTTTTAGATATTTGTTTTTTTAATTCTTTAGGTAAGTTATTATAATGTGGTACAATCATTTTATTACTATAATCATAACCATTATTCATAATTAGTAATTCTTTTGTTGTAGTATCATAATAATTTTTACAAAAAATCATAGCACCAGCTGATTGTCCTATTACTATTCCACCTTTATCTATAAAATCTTTTATATCATTAAATAGATTAGATTTATTTATTGAATCCATTAAATTTTTTGGTTCACCACCACTTAAATATAAAGCATTATATTTTTTTAGATTTAATTTATTAGAATCAATATCAATAATATCTGCTTCAATATCATTATTCTTTAATTCAGTTTTTGCTACTACAGAATTAGTTCTATCTTCACTGATTAATTTAGCATTTGGTATAATAGCTACTTTTTTATTTTTTAACACATTTATTATATCATCATAACAATTCATATAATTACTATATCTAGTATCAATACCATATGATGTTAAATAAATGTTATTCTCATTCATAAACTCACCTCTTATTATATAAAAAACATTTTAATTATCATTATTTATGCTTTTTATTCTTATTTTTACATCTTCTTCAGAATAACCATCATATTCTAAAGCTCTTTCTAATTCTTGAACTTTTAAATCATCCCAAAATTTCATTTTTAAATGTTGTGTTGCTACTCCTTTTGGAGTATTTATTCCAGCAATAAAATCTCCATCAAACATTGGATCAATTTCTTCATTAAAATGTTTTTTTGACTTCCAAGATATATCAGGATTAGAGTTAAGTGTTGCTATAAACCAATAATTTCTCATATCTTTATAATCATCAAAAGTATGATATCCATCACTTATTTTGCTAACACTTAAACCTGCATTTCTTAATTCTTGTATTGCTCTATTTATTTCTTCTATACTTAACATTTATACCTCCCTGAATTCTATTAATTAACTATTTATTATTTAGATACTCTTTTATTATTTCTATTTTTTCTTTATCTTTAGGTCTATTATTTTCAAGCATCCATTTTAATTGTAATTCTAATGATTCTACTGGATATCCATCAACCATTCTTACATCAGAATAATTGTAGTCTAAAACAGCTACTTCAGTTTCATCATCTATTTCATATAAATATGGATATTTTGGTGATTTTTTAAAATTAAATCTTTCTTTTAATTCTTCAAAATAATCAGGCTTAACTTTAATATCAATATCTTCAGTTTTTTCTTTTAATCCATATAATAACATAACACCGCCTGATATAATACAATATCTATCTTTATCTAAGTTTAGTGAATCTAATTTTTTTATATATTCTTCTTTATTCATAGAATCTTCTCCTTTAACTAATTCAATCTATTATTATATTAAATGTTTTTTTAATATATATTATTATAACATAAAAGTAGGTTTTTAACCTACTATCTTATTACATTATTATTTCTTGATTTAATCAATATACGATAACTATCTTTATCTAGTGATACATTTCTTTTAGCATAATTAAACAATTTATTAACTTTATCCAATTTTTCTTGCATATCTAAACCAGTATCACAAATCGCATCTAAATACATTTTTACAAATTCTTCTTCTGGTATATTATCTTTATAAAATGATTTTCTATAAGCTTCATCTGTATATACTCCATATACTTTTGATGTTTGTACTTTAGGCATACCATTTAATTTATGATAAAATTCTCTTATTTTTTTTAATGTAACATGATATAAATGATAGAAATATGGGCTTTTCTCATTAGCAGCTTTTTCTAATTTTTCCATACGATTATTTATAATAGAAACCATTTCTTTAGCATCTTCTTCATCTAAAGGTGGTAATGGATTAGAAAACTTATTTAATGTATATTGTTGTAGTTTATATAATTCTCCAGTTTTATCAAATATTATTTTTGATGTACCTACAATAGATAATAAAGCATTATTTTGATTATTAAAATCATTATCAACTGTAAGATATAAATCATCTATTGGTTTTTCAAAATATTCTATTCTAACACCATCTATATATTCATTACCTCTAATTAAATGTTTAGGATCATCATTATCAAATATAATATGTAAATCTATATCTGAATAACTATTATTATATCCTGTTAAATAACTACCATAGAAGAAACATCCTAATACGTGTTTATTATTTAAATAATCCATCTTAGTAATAAATTTTAAAATAATATCAGTAGGATTAATACTTTCCATATATTCTTCCCCCTAAAAACATTGTTTATTATAACACAAATAAATATTTAAGTAAATAAAAAATTATATATAAATCTTTTTTATTTTTATAATTTCTTCTTTATTAACTGAATTGATTTACCATTATTATCTTCTATGAAAAAACTTTTTCTATTTAAATCACCATAAAAAATATTTAAATCTTTTTCATATCCTAATTGTTTAATTAAATTTTCAACTTCTTCATCATTATCATAATTATATGCAATATGATTAATTGGTTTTTCTTTATTGTTTGTTATTTGAAATAATTCTAATGAATGATTATTCATTTTTAATGTAGCCCACTCATATTCATCATCACTGAATCTATCTAATAATTCATATCCAAGTTTTTTATAAAAAACAATAGATTCATCCAAATCTTTTACAGTAATAGCTATATGATCTAAATCTAACATAAAAATACCTCCTATATCAATTATAAACTTTAATATAGGAAGTAATTTTGCTACATAATAATTTTTTCTATTCTTTTTAAATTAAGATGTCTTATATCATTAGGTTCATCTGAATAATGAACTATTACCATAATCATATCTTCATAAACA
>OMSK01000083.1 GCA_900313725.1 uncultured Bacillota bacterium
CAATAGAAACAACTTATGAACCAAATACAGAATCAAAAACAGAACCATTAACAGGTGCTGATTATATTAGATATTCACAAGAACAACATATAAATGAACATGCACAACAACAAAAAGCGGATTTAGATGAACTTAGACAATCTTATTTAGATGAATATAAAGTAAAATCTACAGGAGATATTGCTGAAGCTAGTCAACCAGAATTACAAATTCCTAATTCTGCAGCATTCACATATTCATTTAATGATGCAGTAGATAACGCAGATGCTACAAAAGCTTCAATAAATGAATACAATGAATATCAAAATGAACAACAAAAACAATATTTAATGGATTTAAGACAATCATATTCGGATGAATATAGTGGTGGTTATACAAAATAAAAGCTAATGCTTTTTTTCTTTTAGGAGGTGAATTATGTATATAAAAGGAACATATCGTAAAGCAATTTATCAAGGTGATAATGGTTTTATTATTGGCCTTCTAAAAGTAGAAGAAACAGATGATAAAGATGTTGAAGATTATATTAATAAATTAATAACTTTTACAGGAACATTTGCAGATTTAAATATAGATGATAAATATATATTTGAAGGAGAAGCTGTAGAACATATTAAATATGGATTCCAATATAATGTAAAAAAATATGAAAGAATAAAACCTGAAGATAAAGATTCTATTATTGAATTTTTATCTAGTGATTTATTTAATGGAATAGGTAAAAAATTAGCGACTAAAATAGTAGATACATTAGGTGATAATACATTAGATAAAATATTAGAAGAACCAGAATGTTTAAATTTAGTACCAAAACTAACTGAGAAAAAAATGAAAATAATTATTGAAACATTAAATAAATATGAAGAATCTCATAAAACAATAGTTTATTTAACAGAATTAGGTTTTTCATTAAAAGATTCTTTAGCTATTTACAATAAATTTAAAAGTGATACTATTTATAAAATTGAACAAAATATATATAGTATATTAGATACTGATTTAGATATATCATTTTTAAAAGTAGATGAAATTAATCAAAAACTTAATAATGATACTACTATAGATAGAATTAAGGCTTGTATTTATTATATGATGAATACACTATTATTTAGAAATGGTGATACTTATCTATATTTTGATGAAATAAAAAAAGAAGTAGTTGATTATTTAAAAATAGATATTAAAGATGAAGATTTTACTAACTATATAGATGAACTAAGATATGAAAATAAAGTAGTACAGGAAGATGATAAATACTATATTAGAGAATTATATGATAGTGAGTTAAATATCGCTAATACATTAAAATATTTAATTAATAAACCTGTAGATTTATATAAAAATATAGATGAAGAATTAAATATATTAGAATCTGAATCAAATATTAAATATAATGATGAACAAAGAAATGCGATTATATCATCACTCAATAATAATGTTACTATTATTACTGGTGGACCTGGTACTGGGAAAACAACAATCATAAAAGCAATAGTTGATTTATATATGCAAGTAAATAATATAAAAGTAAAAGAAGCAGTAGATGAAATAGCGTTATTAGCTCCAACAGGAAGAGCTAGTAAAAGAATGAGTGAATCTACTAATTTTCCCGCATATACAATTCATAGATTTTTAAAATGGAATAAAGAAACTAATTCATTTGGAATAAATGAATATAATAAGGATTTATCACATTTAATTATTATTGATGAAGTTAGTATGATTGATACTTATTTATTAGATAATTTATTTAAAGGATTAACCAAAAATATAAAAATAGTATTTGTTGGAGATTATAATCAATTACCTAGTGTAGGTATGGGACAGGTACTTAAAGATATGATTGATTCAGATATGATTAATACTATTAAACTAAATTATTTATATAGACAAAGTAGTGATTCATTTATTCCTACACTAGCTAGAGAAATAAAAGATAATGAATTAGATGAGGATATTTTAAATACTAAAGATGATTATACTTTTTTAAAATGTGATAAAACAAGTATTATTCCTAGTTTAAAAAGTATTTGTAATACCTTAATAGAAAAAGAATATGATTATAAAAAAGTTCAAATAATGGCACCTATGTATGCAGGTATTAATGGAATAGATAATATTAATAAAGTATTACAAGAAATATTTAATCCTAAAGAAGAATTAAAAAGAGAAATAAAAGTAGGAGATACTATATTTAGAGAAAATGATAAAGTATTACAACTTACTAATATGCCTGATGAAAATGTTTATAATGGAGATATAGGAGTAATAAAATATATTAAATTATCAGATCAATCTAAATCTAAAAAAAATGAAATATATGTTGATTTTGATGGAAATGTAGTTAGATATTTACCAACAGATTTTAATAAATTAAAACATGGATATATTATAAGTATACATAAATCACAAGGTAGTGAATTTGATACAGTAATATTACTTTTATCAACTAGTTATTTTAGAATGCTTTATAAAAAATTAATCTATACAGCAGTAACTAGAGCCAAAAGAAAACTAATACTACTTGGAGAAGTAAATGCTTTTAAACTAGGTGTAGAAAATAATAATGAACAAATAAGAAAAACTAGTTTATTAGATAAATTACAAAATGATGTATAAAAATTAAAAAAATAGAAATACTAATACTGTATGTTATTACATACAGTATTTTCATATTTTTTAGCAAGGAGGTAATCTATGAAAAAAATGGATATAGCATATATGATGATGGGTGCAGGAGCTGTTTTAGCGTATCAAAAATATAAAAAACCAATGATGAAAAAAATGTGTGAAATAAAAGATAAAATGATGAAAAAAACAGATAATATGCTAGAAAATATGATGTAGTTAAAAGTCTCTTCGGAGACTTTTTTTTTAAAATAAATATGTTATAATTATACTAGGTGATAGTATGAAGAATAAAAAAGGTTTTACATTAATAGAACTATTAGCTGTTATAGTTATCTTAGCAATAATAGCTTTAATTGCAGTACCAATAATTTTAAATATGATAAATAGTGCAAGAAAAAGTGCAGCAAGATCTGCCGCATTAGGATATGTAGATGCAATAGAATACAATAATGGATTTGCTGATGTAGAACAAGAAGGATATACAAAAATAACAGGAGAAAAAGAGGTATCTGAAATAGATGTAAAAATGAAAGGTAAAAAACCAGATAGTGGAAATGTTACAATATCTAATGAAGGAAAAGTAACACATGCTGAAATATGTATAAATGGATATAATGTAGAATATGATGGAAAAGATGCTACTGTAGGAGATAAAAGTAGTGGTTCAAATTCATCAATATCTAATCCAGTATCATTTGAAACAGATTCATGGGCAACAATAAATAAAGCAGTAAAAAATAATAATACATCAGTATATAATGTTGGTGATGAAAAAACAATTGAAATAGATGTAAATGATGATGGTGTAAATGAAACGTATCATTTAGTAATAGTTAATAATTCAACACCAGATGAATGTAGTACAGAAGGATTCTCACAAAGTGCATGTGGATTTGTATTACAATTCAAAGAACTATTAAATATAACAAATGCTTCTGATGAAAAAATGAATTTAACAGTAACTAGTGTTGGAGGGTGGCCATCTTGTAAGATGTATACATACTTAAATGAAACAATATATAATAAATTACCAAATGATTTAAAGAATTATATTAAACCAACAAGTGTAGTATCTGGGCATGATAGTGAAGAAACAACGAACTATACATCAATAGATAAATTATATTTATTATCTTCAAAAGAAGTAGGATTTAATATTACTTATGATACAGCTAAAACGGAAACAAGAAAGTTAGATTATTATGCAAGTGGAACAGGAACAGATGCAAAAAATAAAAGAATAAAATACAACTATGGAACAACAACAGAAAAATTATGGTGGCTTCGTTCATCAAATTCTAACGATATTGGTGCTTTCTGCGTTGTAACTCCTCCTGGTGGTCCTGATGCTTGTAATGCAGCTGCTACTATTGGAGTCGCTCCAGCTTTCCGTATTGGAAAATAATAAATTTAAAGAAACTATTTAGTTTCTTTTTATTTTGTAGTATAATTAAACTAGGTGGTTTTATGGATAAGATAAAAGAAATACTAAAAAGTATATTTAATAAAATAAAAGCTTTTTTTAATAAATCAAAAGATACAACTAAAAAAGGTATGAAAAAGTTAAAAGAAAAAGAAATACCTAAAAAAGCTAAGAATGGTACTATAAAAGTATTTGGTTTTATAGGTAGTGCTGTTGGTAATTTAACAAAAAGAAATATAGATCCTAAAAAAGAAATAGAAAAAGCAGATAATGAAAAGAAAAAAATAGAGCAAGATTTATATAAAGAGTCAGATATTAAAGTTATAGTAATGTACAAAAAACAAGTTGATAAAACTATTAAAAGATTAGATAAAGTTGATAATGCAAAAAATAGAGAACAACAAAAAGAAATTAAAAAGAAAAAAGAAGAATTAAATAAATTAAAAGAAGAAATAGTTAAAGTTGAATCTAAATTAAATGATGAAATAAATATTTTAGATATTAAAGAAGAAAAAGAAGAACCAGTTATTGACAAGAAACCTAATGAAGAAATAATTATTAAAAAAGAAACTAAAGAACCATCTAAAGGTATGGATATAGTAAAAAATGCCTCTAAAAAAACTGGTAAAGTAATTAAAAATGGTAGTATAAAAACTGGTAAAGTTATAAAAAAGGGTACTGTTAAAACTGCTAAAGTAGTTGGTAAAACTAGTAAAAAAGCTGGCGCATTTGTAATAGGTAGTGTAGGAGCACTTGCTAGTAATATTAAAAATAAAGCTAAAGTTAAAAAAGCAAAAAAACAAGAATATAAAAATTTAAAAAACAATATAAAGGAAATTAATTTAAAAATTAATAGAGCTTATAAAGAAATATCTAAAATTAAAAATAATTATAGTGAAACAAAATTACAAGAATTACAATTTGTAAAAGAAAAAGTTTTAGATTTAAAAGAGGATTATATAACACTTAGAAGTAATAAAAATTTTAAATCATTAAAAATAGATAAAAATATAGATAATATTGATCCTAATCATTTATCACATCATGGTAATGCTATATATGATTTAATAGATTATGTGGAATTATCTATAAACGAAGTAAAAGAAGGCATTATTACTTCTAAACCTGTAATAAAGAAAGAAGAAAAACCTGAATTAAAAAAGGAAAAAGTAATTACTTTTGATATAAATGATTTTACTTTAGTAAAAGAATGTATAGAAAAAGATGTTAATGCTTCTTTAAATGATGTCGTAAAAATCAAAAATGAAATAAATGATATTCCATTTAAATATAAAAAATCAAGATTACTTAATAGAGTATCAAGTTTCTTTAAGTTTTCTATGAATACAGCTATTAGTTTAATACCATTTGGAATATTTAAAAACAAATTTGTTGCGACTCTAACAAGTGGAATAATTTTAAATAATAGAATTAAAGCAATACGATCAATAGTATATGATAAAAAATTAGAATTTATCAATTATGAAAAAGTAATTGATGATATTAATGATAAAAATACTTGTTTATCAAAAACTAGTTTTGTATTACTTGATACAGTTAAAAGTATAGATGAAGTTAGCTCTAAACTAATGGATGATTATCCTAATAATCAAGAAGCATTAAAATTAGTAAAAAATTTAGAAGAAATGAAATTAGATTTATTAGAAGAAAATGTTAAAATTGAATCAATGTTAGAAGAACTAGATAAAAGTAAGGTAAAAATTAAAACAGCATAAAAGGTACATCAGGTACATTAATAATAGGAGGTAAATAATATGTTTTGTACAGAATGTGGAAAAAAATTAAAAGATGGAGTATGTCCAAATTGTGAAAGTGAAAAAAAAGTAACTTTAACAGTTACTAGACCAAAAAGTATGGTAGGTATGGCTATATCATTTACAGTATATGTAGATGGTAAAGATATTGGAAAATTGAAAAATAATACATCTCTAACTTGTGATGTAACAGTGGGAGAACATACAATTATTGTTAAATCATTAGAAAAAGAAGTAAAACAAAATATCTTAGTAAAAGAAGATACTAATAGTGTAGAAGCAATAGTTGGAATTAAGATGGGATTAATAGCTGGTAGAGCTGTTTTAAAAGATGTAATATATAAGTAATTGACAATGGAATAATTAATTGATAAAATTTAATTGGAGGTATGTTATGGGAAAGTTTTGTAGTAAATGTGGAGCAAAAATTGAAGGAACTTTTTGTACTAATTGTGGTACTAAAATAGGGGAAGAAAAAGAAGCAGTAAAAATAATCAGCAATGATGTAAATGATTATCTTCAAGATAAGATAAGAGCTAAAAGAGATCATAGTATCTATAGATTAGTAGTTGGAATTATAATGATTATCTTAGGTGCTTGTATATTTATAGCTTCATTTGGTGAAGAATTTGTTGAAAAATATGAAGACCTAGGATATGATATAACACTTGGATTTACATTAGCAGGTATCGCTGTATTAGCTGGTGGAATATTAAGTGTTATAAGTAGAAAAAATAATAAAATGTTATTAATATCAGGAATTTGCTATGTAGCTGCTGCAATTTGCAATGTATGTGGTATTCAAGATATTTCATTACTATTCATTATGTGCTGTGTTTTCGCACCACTTAACTTTGTATTTTTTTCAAAAACAAATAATGCAGAACAAGAGTAGATTTAATCTACTTTTTTTGTTATAATTTAATACAGGTGATATTATGTCAATAAATGGTCTATTTAGTATTTTATTAAGTGAAAAACCTAGTATATTAATAAAACAAAATGAAGAGGATATATTTAAATTAATACCAGAATTAAAAAGATGTAAAGGATTTAATCAAAATAATCCATGGCATCCATATGATGTATATGAGCATATACTCCATGTAGTAGATAATGTAGATAATGACTTAATTTTAAGATTAATTGCTTTATTTCATGATATTGGTAAACCTGAAGTATATAAAGAAGATGAACAAGGCATAGGGCATTTTTATAATCACTGGGTAATATCACAAAAAATATTTGAACAATTTGCAGAAGAATATAATATTTCCAATAAAGAAATAATATCAAAAATAATATATTATCATGATTATAGTTTAGATAAATTAGATGAAATAAAAGATATATTTACTAAAGAGGAATTAAAAATATTATTTGATATAAAAAGAGCGGATTTACTTGCTCAAAGTAGTAAATATCATTATATATTGAATGAAATAAATAATAAAGAAAGTGAATTAAATAGAGGTGAATAAAATGAAAGAATATAAATATGATGCTTTTATTAGTTATAGACATTGTGAATTAGATAAATTTGTGGCAGAAAATTTACATAAAATATTAGAAAATTATGATTTACCAAAAAATTTAAAAGAAAAATTAAATGTTCAAGGAAAAACATTTAAAAGAATATTTAGAGATCAAGAAGAATTACCACTTGCAAGTAATCTAGAAGATCCAATTATAAGTGCTTTAGAAGATTCTAAATATTTAATAGTAATATGTTCTCCTAGATTAAAAGATTCATTATGGTGTAAAAAAGAAATACAAACATTTAAAAAATTAAGAGGAAGAAAAAATATTTTTTGTGTTTTAATAGAAGGAGAACCAAGTGATTCATTTCCAGAAGAAGTGCTTTATGATGAAGTAGAAACAACAAAAAATGGAAAAACTAAAATAGAAAAAATAATGGTAGAACCACTAGCTGCTGATGTTAGAGGAGAAACTAAAAAAGAAGTACTTAAAAAAATAAAAGAAGAAAAACTTCGTTTAGCAGCTGCTATGTATAATATTGATTATGATGATTTAAGACAAAGACATAAACTAAGAAGACAAAAAAGAATAATTTGTACTTCTATTATAGTTGCAGTCTCATGTCTACTATTCGCATTATACACTTCTATTATGCTTATAAAAATAAATAATCAACAAAGAATATTAAAACGTCATCAAGCTTTATCACTTGCTAAAGATGCAGAAAATTATTTAGATAAAGATAATAGATATGAAGCTATCAAATCTTCATATCAAGCTCTTACTAAATTTAATGGAGTTAAAATGCCATATACATCAGATGCTGAATATGCTTTATCTGAGGGATTAGGATTATATGATGTTGGTTCTTCATATAAAACTATTTCTGAAATAAATACTAAGGGTATAGCTGATTATATAAAAACAAGTTCTGATAATAAATATGCTGCTGTATATGATGAATCAGAAGAAGTAACACTTTTTAAAACAAAATCATTAGAAAAAATAAAAACATTTAATACAAATGGTAATATCTTTGATGAATATTCATTTACTTTTATTGGAAAAGATACATTTGCGTATGTAAATGATAAAGGTAATATTAATTTAGTTAATGTATCTGATGGTAAAATAATAAAAGAAATTAAAAAAGAAAAATCAACTTATTCTTCATTAAAAGGTGATCCAAAGGGTAAGTATTTAACATATACAGATAGAAAGAATCTATATATTTACAATATTAAAGATAATAAATTAATAAATAAATTATCTTCAAAAGATGATTATATAAAAGATATGTATTATTCAGAAGATAGTAATTATGTATTTGTTGGATCTTTAGAAGAAAACTATGATATTAATAAAGAAGATCATATGAAAATACATGTAATAAGAACAAAAGACGTTAAAGAAATAAATGATAAATCATTTAATGCTGGTTATATTACAGGTATATTTACTAAAGGTGATAATGCTTACTTTTTACTTAATAAAGCCTTAGGTGATAAATATACAATGATAGTTGTATCATATAACTTTATTGATGATGATACTAATTGGACTAAAACATATGAAGATACTTGGGGTAAATTTATCATAAAATCATATGCAGAAGGAATTAATAATATCGCAGTTGCTAATTATGATACAGTTAGAGTATTGGATGTAAAAGATGGAGATACTATAGAAACATTTAATACAAGTAGTGAAATAATTAATATGTATTCATTCACATCTAGTGATATGTATTTAGTATTCTTAAATAATGGAACTGTAAATTATTTAAGTATGGAATATAGAAAGAATATCGAATATAAAGGAAGATATGAATTTAATTTAAATAGTTATTCTAAAGTAGTACAAGGTGAATCAGGATTCTTACTAATTCCTAAAAATGAAAATAGAGTAATACTTTATGATAAAAAAACTAATAAAGATATGAAAGAAGAAAAAATAAAATTAGATTATCCATCTAATGATTCTATTAAATTATCAGAAGTTAAAAAAATAAAAAAACAATATCATATTAAAAATAAAAACTTAGTAGATGGAATGTTCTATGATAATAAAAAAGAAGTATTATTTGTTAATTATACAAATAATGATATAGCTATATATAGTGTTAAAGATAAAAAATTACTTAACACATTAACAAATGTAGGAAAAGTAAATCATTATTTTGGAAAAGATAAATATAACAGAATATATATAGGAGATATGTCTGATTCATATATACTAGATAAAAACTACAATAAAGTAGGTCATATTAAAGGACTTGCTAAATTAGAAAAAGATAAAGTTATTATTTCAAATAATGGTAAATATTATTCAGTAAAAATAAAAAATATAGATGAAATAAAAAAAGAAGCCAAAGAATATTTAAAGTAGGATATATCCTACTTTTTTATTGCATCATTAAAATACCTGTGTTATAATAGTAAACAAATTTGAAAGAGGTAATAATATGGAATATACTAGATTTTATTATGATTCATATAGTGATAAGAAAAAACAAAATATTAGAGTTGAAATTTATGGAGATCAACAAATACCTGGCGATGAATATGTAAAAATGTATGATGAATTTGATGAATATTTAAATAATCTTAAAACTGATGATATAGTTGAAATAGTATCAAATATCAGAAAAATTCTTCGTGGAATAGTAGAAGATGAATTTATGGTAACAATGACAACAGAACAAAAATATATATTTGTTAAATATGTACAAGGTAAATTTGATTGCTATAATTTTAAACTTGATGATTGGGACGATGTTATTTATATTGAAGATAATTATAGAGGATTAAATGTTCAATTAAAAAAATCACAAGCAGGTTTTTATAATGAAGAATCTACTAAAAAAATACTTGCTGATATTATGAAATATGCTGAAACAGTTTATAAATTACGTGAAATAAAAATAGAAAAAGGAAAACAAAAAATAAAGTAGGAGATATCCTACTTTTTATGTTATAATTAAATTGGGTGGTTTTATGATAGAAAAAAATATAGATGATTATGAAAAATATATAGAAGCTAAAAAATGTTTATTTAATATGGTTATACAATTTTTTAGTGTTGATATACTAATTAATGAATTAGATTCAAATTTAGAAAGTGATTATATTGAATTATGTTCTCATCAGTTTAGTAGTGATGGATTACTTGCTTGGAAGTATTTAAATCTTGATAAAGATTTCTATATATTAGAAGAAATGTGGGATTTAAAAAATGAATTAAGACATGAAACAATGGATAATTATAAAGATTATTATACTGAATACTTAAAAATGTCTATATTACTTATTGAAATGACTACAAGATATTATTCTAAAAAATATTCAGTAGAAGAATTAGAAAAATATAATATTAAATATGATGAAGATGATGAGTATGGTGGAAAAGTAGATATGTGTCGTCACAATTGTGAAAGCGCTGGAGAAAGCGTTTGGAATCTATTTAATATAGATAAAGAATTAGTAAGTAGAAGCGTTTTTGATAATATAAGAATAAAATATGAAAAAGAATTATTAAATAATGAAGAAGTAAAAAAACTAATAAGGAGAAAATATGAAACACGAGATGAAATTGAATAATGGACCATTTACTAGTATTAAAAATGGTACTAAAACTGTAGAACTTAGATTATATGATGAAAAAAGAAAATTATTGAATGTTAAAGACATAATAGAATTTACTAATAGAGAAACAAATGAAAAACTAAGTGTAGAAATAGAAGGATTATATGTATATCCTTCATTTGAAGAATTATATAAACATTTTGATAAAGTATCTATGGGATACAGGGAAGATGAAGAAGCTAAACCAACAGATATGGAAGAATATTATTCAAAAGAAGAACAATCACAATATGGTGTAGTAGGAATAAAAATAAAAAAACTATAATATATTGTATATTATTTTTACTTGTGTTATAATAACAACAATTTATTAAGAAAGAGGTAATATATTGAAATCAGAAACACAAGCTAAATTTAGTTATAATTCAAAATTAGAAAGAACAAAATCTACAATAGAATCAGATATTGAAGTATCATATATTAGTAATGATATGATTGCTTATGGTGATTATGTAAATTTATATGATAAATTTGATAATTATTTAGATTTTGATAGAACAGATAACATAAATGAGGTAGTTTCAAGCATTAGAGAAATCTTTAAAGATTTAGATGAAGAAAAATTAAGGGTTTTAATAAAAAGAGAAAAAGATGAACTAATAGCTTTATATGATGAATCAAATACAAGAAAAGTAAAGAAAAGATAATTATTATCTTTTTTTATGTTATAATATATAACTAAAGAAGGAAGTGAAAAAATGAAAACATTAGAATTGTTAAATGTATATGTTGATATTTTATCCTGTATGGTTGATATGAATTTAATTATTAATTCTTTAGATGATTCTAATATAGATATGAAAATATTTGATTTTTTTAATGATTATAGAAGTGTAGATAAAAATAAAATATATTCAAGAATAAATAATAATATTTCATCAGGTAAAATAGATAGAATAATTAAATGTTCAGATTTTTTATCAAGTGTATATAACAATTATTACGTTAGTAATCTTGATGATTTAGCTACTTTAATATTAACAGAATGGAATAATAATAAAGAATATAGTGATGAGATAATTAAAAATGTATTACGTAGTGTAGATTTTAAAATTAAACATTTTGATAGTCCACGTGTTTCACTTGTTAAAATATATAAAGATATGGTTTCCAATGATATGATTAAAGATCCTAATCTAGCAATAGGAACATCTTACGAAAGCTTATATACTAAGTTACCTTCTGATAGTTCTTGTTATGAATATAATATAAAAGTAATATCTAATCCAATGATTGATTGGAGTATTTATAGAAATGGTCAAAATCCTTTAGGTCACTATTGTTTGTTATATAATAATAGTAAAAATGATAGTGAAAAAAAATATTATCATGACCTAATAATAACTGCTATTTCAAGTTCATGTAGTTTATTTAATAATAAATTCGCATGGCATGTATATAGTAATAAGACTGAAGAAACAATTAATTATTATTATTTAACAGAATCAGATAAAAAAATTCATTCAATTAAAGATATTGAATTTATTAAAGAAATACATGATCTTTTATTAACAGATAAATTATTTAATCATCAAATGGAACTATATACTGAAAAAAATAATGACGCTGATTTAATAATTAATAAATTAAAAGCAAAAATTAGATAATTAGAGAAGTAAAATATATGTCAAAAATTTCAAAAAATATAAAAATGTTAGATATATTATCTTCTGGAAAAGTATATAGTTGTAAAAGATTATCAGAAATGTTAGAAGTAAGTCCTAGAACTATTAGACAATATAAAGATGAGTTAGAAAAAGAAGGAATATATATTGAAAATATCATGGGTAAAAATGGGGGATATAGACTTCGCTCTAATATTGAAATACCTTCTATTTTATTTAATGAAAGTGATATAGATAAAATTAATTTGGTAATAAATAAATTGTCAAATGATGATAAAAAAGAATTAGAAAATATAAAAGAAAAAATTAAAACTTATTGCAGATTAATAAATGCTGAAGATAACATAAATGATGAAGAAAAAAATAAAATTAATATTATACAAGAAGCTATTAATAGTAAAAAGAAAATAACAATAGAATATTATAGTAAAGGAATAAAAAAATCAAGAAGTATATTACCAATTCAAATATATGTTTATGAAGATATGATTATGGTAATAGTTCATTATTCAGATGAACCTAATGATATAAGACATCTTAATTTAAAAAGAATAGAAAA
>OMSK01000037.1 GCA_900313725.1 uncultured Bacillota bacterium
GATTAGACCAGGTGGATACAGTAGAAAAATTGCATCAAATGATTGAATTACAAAATAATTAATATAACATTCAAATAATTGTTTATTATATAATTATGCGAGATGAAGAAATATTTAAATTATCAGTAATCACTACAATTATTGGATTAATAGGTCTAATAATTACATTTACATTTGTAACACCCGAACAACTAACAATAAATAAAATAGACAATAGTAAAATAGATAATTATGTAGAAATTTCCGGAACCATAAGTTCATATACAATAACAAAATCAAATACTAAAATTATAAAAATAACAGATAACACTGGTTCTATTAATGTGGTAATATTTCCCTCTACAGAAATAAATATGGAATTAAATGAAGGTGAATCAATACAATTAACAGGTAAAGTAACCTCTTATAATGGTCAACTTGAATTAATATTGGATGATCCTACTAAGATTCATAGAAATTAGTTTTCTATTTATTACCTTTCTATTTTTTATTAATTATTTTTTTAAATAAAAGTAAATTTCTATTTTTTCTATATTAAGATAAGGTATTATTCTTAATTCTTATATAGAATCTACTATTTTTTAATATTAATTTTCAGTCAAATTAATTAACCTAAATTACTTTTTAAGTCAATATATTAGAATAAAGTTTATATATTTAGACTTTAATATATAAAAGTAATTAAACTTATAGAAGAAATTTATCATGACAGAATTACCAATAGCACCTGTTGCAAGAATTTTAAAAAATGCAGGTGCAGCAAGAGTTAGTGAAGATGCTAAAGTTGCATTAGCTGAAATTTTAGAAGCATACGGAGAAGAAATTAGTCAAGATGCTGTAGCATTAGCAAAACATGCTGGCAGAAAGACTGTTAAAGCTGAAGATATAGAATTAGCTTTATAAATTCTCTTCTAATATTTTTTTTAAATTATTACTTATTTTTTTTTAACTAATTAATTTCCAGAATTTAATTCTTTAATGTTTTCAGGATATTTTCCAAGTATTCTTTCAGTTAAAGACATTTTCTTAATTTCTGCAAATAATACTGTATATTTTTTGTTTTCATTTTGAAGATTATTGTATTCTTCTTGTAATTTATTCAATGTTTCTACAATATGTTTATAATCACTTCTAGCAGTTCTAGTATCTTTTTGCTGCTGTTTTAATTCATCATTTATTGTATCAAACATTTTATTAATATTTTTATTATCCTCTTTCAGTTGATTATATGTTTCTTCTAGTTGATCATAGTTTTTCTGTAATAATTTATTTTCTCGTTCAGGATATTCTAATTTACTAGTTAACTCTATGTTTTCTTTCTGAAGTTTAAATGTTTCTTCTTGTAATTCTTTATTTTTTTCTTCTAAATCATTATTCATTAATCGGATCTTTTCATAATTATTCTGTAATTCTAAGTATTCCTTTTTTTCTTCTTCTATTTGATTTTCAAGTTCTTTATTAGTTTTTTCTATTTCCTCAGAATTGTTATTGGTTATATCGTTTTCTAGCTTGTTTATCTTTTTTAATGATTTTTCATTTTTCTTTTCTAATTCGACTAATTTTTCTACAGTAATATCAGGATATTTTATGTATATATCTATGAGTGTTTCTACTGTTGTTCCTATATGTCCTCTGGTAGTTCCATTGTTTTTTTCAATTTCTTCTAAGAAGTTTTCCCATTTTTCTCCGTTTTTGAATCTTATAGTAGCTGTTTTTGAACTCATAAATATTCCTTATCTCTATTATTATTTGGTTAAATAGTAATGTTTACATAATGTATACATCTAATTTTTCATGTTTTATGTATGTGTACATTTAAGAGTCTCTTAATTATACATCATCATAAAGATCTGTAGCTTTTTTTATAATTTATTTCCCTCTTTTAATATCTGTGTACTTTAAGTGTACATCTGTATTGTCAAATAAATTATGTATATTTCATGTGTACATTAATTAGTTTTATAATATCTATTATAATCTTTTGTTTACATTCTATTTTAATGTTTTGTATTATAAGTCAAATAATTCCTCTTTGTTTACTTAATGTATACATGATTAAATTTTCTTAAATCAGATTATTGGTGTATATATTCAACAATAATTATTTTAAAAATAAATATTTTCTCAAATGTTTACATAAAGTTTACATATAAAATATATTTATTGTGTTGATAAAATGAGTATAATTTTCATGTGTACTTCATGTATACTTTTCATGTTTTTAGATATTTCTGTATTCACTATTTTTTTTTAGATATGATTATTGATGTATACTTCTTGTATACTTTTATTTTTTTCTAAGTAATGCATGTTTAATGTAATATTTTAACTACAATCTTAGTTATCAACTAGTGTACACTAACTATTTTTTACTATCTTCAAAATCATTAAAAAATTGCTATTTTAGTTTGATGTATACATTTTGTTTACATTGAATTACTGCTTAGAATGGTTATTTATGGGGGAATTAACGCTTTTTTTCATTAGTATTTATATTATGTATACATTATGTATACATGTTTTTTTTAACTTATTTTTTCATGGAATGATCTTTCTTCGAGATATTGATGTAAATATTCCTTTGTTTTCTAGATAAATCTAATATTTCTAGAGAATATAATATTAATAAAGGATGAATTTTAATGCAATACAGAAATCATGAAAAAATTACTCTAACTATTCCAGCTGGGCTTTCTTTTATCATAGCTTTAATATTATTATACAAGTATACTTTTCCTATATCATGGGATGTTTACTATCATATTCACATGGCTGATTTATATATGAGAAATGGATTAGTATTTTGGGATTTTGAAACGGTTGCACCTTATGGTAGAGTAATAATGTATCCACCATTATTTCATTTAGTATTAGCAGGTTTATCTAAAGTAACAGGAATAGGATTAGTTAGCCTTGTGAGATTATTACAGCCAGTTTTTTCATTCTTTCTGATATTTTCAATAACATGGTCTAGTTATAAATTATTTGATTTTAAAACAGGTATGTGTACAGGTGTTCTGGGAATGTTATCTTTTATAACATTTAATAGAAGTGTAATATGTACACCTGCAACAATTGCTATTGGATTATCATTATTATGTTGTGTA
>OMSK01000082.1 GCA_900313725.1 uncultured Bacillota bacterium
AGTAAAAAAATCAATAGATAAAAAAGAAGATAATAAGGCTAGTGAAGGAAAAGTAAAAAAATCAATAGATAAAAAAGAAGATAATAAAAAAAGAAAAGAAACAGATAAAAAGAATGAAAAAACATCAAATATAAATGAATATGTAAATGTTTTATTTGATACTAAAGAAGAAAAAAAATCAAGAATTGCTAATTTTATTATTTTTGTTTTTATTACATTTATTGTAGTATTTGGTATTTATTTAATTTTAAATCATAAGGATAGCATTATTGATAATATATATGATAAAAACGTACATGTTAAAGAAGAAAAAAAACCAAAACAAAAAAAGATTATAATAAATAAAAAAGAAGAAATTCAAAATACTGATAAAATTGCTATATTAACTTTTCATAGAATATCAACTCAAGAAACAAAAGATAAGTATTTTAAAGATAATGAGTGGGTTCAATCTGTTGATATGTTTGAACAACAAATGAAGTATTTACATGATAATAATTATAAAACACTTAATTTAGATGAATTTAATTGTTGGTATGATGGAGAATGTAAATTTGATAAAAAAACAGTTGTTTTAACATTTGATGATGGTGATTTAAGCTTTTATTATTTAGCTGCACCAATATTAAAAAAATATAATTTAAAAGCAACAATGTTTATTGTAGGATCATATACCAAAGAAAAAGAGGTTGAATATACAGATACTAGAAGACTTTTTATAGCAAAAGAAACATTAGAAAAATCAAAAGAAGAATATCCTAATATTTTTTATGAAAGTCATAGTTATAATTTTCATAATAGTGATAATAAAAAGAAAGCATTTGATATGACTAAAGAAGAACTACAAGAAGATTTTGATAATAATAAACAATTTGGATTTAAATATATCGCATATCCATTTGGTAATTATGATGAAGAAGTACTTGAAATAGTTGAAGAAAATGGTTATATTATGGGATTTACATTTAGAAAATATGATTATGCAACTAGAGATAGTAAAAGATATGAAATACCTAGATTTAAAATAAATGGAGAATCGGATATTAATACTTTAAAAACAATACTTGATTATTAATAAGGAGGTTATTATGCAACCAAAATATGATATATCTATCGTTATACCTGTTTATAATAATGAAAAATATATTGATAAATGTTTATCATCTATATTTAAACAAACATTTGATATTAATAGAATCCAAGTTATTTTAATTAATGATGGATCAGTTGATAATAGTTTAAAAGTAATGAAAAAATATGAATCTGATAATATTATTGTAATTGATAAAAAAAATTCAGGAGTATCAGATACAAGAAATATTGGTATGAAACATGCTTTAGGAAAATATATAATGTTTTTAGATTCAGATGATTATATATCAAAACATACATGTGAAAATATATTTAAATTATTTGAAAATAATTATGATGATATAGATTTAATAACATATCCAATTATTTATGATAAAAATGGTAAATATAGCAAGCATCCTAGATATAGTAAGTTATATTATAAAGGTACAGGTATATATGATTTAAATGAAGATTATAATTTATTACAAGCAACAATAAATGTATGTATAAAAAATAATTTTGAAGATAATATACTTTTTGATATAAATCAAAATTTTTCTGAAGATGAAAGATTTAATACTAAAATATTAATGAAAAAGAAAAAAATAGGTTTTTGTAATGAAGCAGTATATTATTATAGAAGACATGTCGGAACTGCTAATGATACAATAACAAATCCATTTTATTCATATGAAATAATAATGAAATATTATGAGCACTTATTTAAAAAATATGAAGAAGATGGACATGTTCCAAAATATATTCAGGCACTATTCATTAATAATTTATCTTGGAGAATAAAACAAGATGTATTACTTCCATATCATTTTGAAAAGGATGAATATGATAAGGCAGTTAATAGAATAAAAAAATTATTAAAAAAAGTAGATGTGGATGTTGTAGTATCACTACCATACTGTAATTATTATAGAATGTATATATTAAACTTAATGGAAAAAAATATAGATATTAATATTAAAAATAATTCTTACACTATAACAAGTGATAATATCGTTATTGAAGAAGATAAATCAATAACAGCAGAAATATATCATTTTAAAATAAGAAATAATAAAATTAGATTATGTGGTTTTTTAGGAACCTTTATGTTTGAAAAAGAAGAACCTAAATTATATTTAAAAACTAATAATAAAACAATAAAAATAGATACATTTATATCTAATTATTCATATTATTATACTGGAATAAAAACTAATCAATTATATGGATTTGATATAGATATAGATTTAACTGATTTAAAATCATTTGAAATGTATATAGAAATAAATGATAGTATTATACCTATAACTTATAATTTTAATAAATTTAATTATAAAAAAGCATATTATAAGAATAAGGAAGTTGTTTGTAATGACAAAATATTTAAAGTAAAAAGAAAACATAAGATAGGAACATTTATAAAAAATAGTTTTGTTTTAAAAAGACCATTTCCATTTATACTTTTATATAGATTTAATTACTTATTACATATTAAAACAAAACAAATATGGTTATATAATGATAAAGAAGTAATGCTAGATAATGCATATATTCAATTTAAGCATGATTTTAATAAAAAAGATAAAATTAAAAGATATTTTATTTATAATGGATCTCTTGATAAAATAAAAAATAAATTTACAAAAGAAGAACAAAAATATTTAGTAAAATATAAGTCATTTAAACATCGTAGATTATTCCTACATTCAGATAAAATACTAACTTCATTTGCAGATTTACAAGTATATTGTCCATTTAATAATGGTATTAAATGGTATCGTGATATTAAAAATTATGATTTAATATATCTACAACATGGAATATTACACGCTAATCTAATTCAAATGTATTCAAAAGAATATTCAGAAATAGATAAATTTATAATATCAACAAATTTTGAAAAAGAAAACTTAATTAATAAATATCATTATCGTTTAGAAGATTTAATTACAGCAGGAATGCCTAGAATGTTAGATGTTAAAAAAACAAAATTAAAGGATAAAATATTATTTGCTCCTTCATGGAGAAAATACTTGATAGGTAATTTAATTAATAATAAGAGAGCATTAAAGAAAAAACAGTTTGTAGCGTCAACATTCTATAAAGAAATATATGAATTTTTACATTCGGAAGAATTATCTAAATATTTAAAAGATAATAAATTAATATTAGATTTTAAATTACATCCAATTTTTAAAGAATATGGTTATTTATTTGAATTAAAAGATGTAGAAAATATTAATTTAAATTTTGATAAAACAGATATTTATGAATATAAATTATTCATAACAGATTTTTCATCATTTCAATTTGATTTTGTTAAATTAAAAAGACCAATAATTTATTTTATGCCAGACATAAAAGAGTTTAAAGCAGGATTACATACATATAGAGAACTAGATTTACAATATGAAGATGCTTTTGGTAAACTATGTTTAACAAGTGATGAATTACTAAAGGAAATGAATAAAATTCATAAAAATAAATATGAAGTTGATAAGAAATATCTAAATAGAATGAATAAATTCTTCTTAGATATAAATAATCCAACAGATAATATATATAAAGAATTAATTAAGTAGGTGGTTATATGAAAAAATTTATACCAAAAAGTATAAAGAGATTTATAAAAGAACAAATTCAAAGATTACTAAGATTACCATATATAATACTACATAAGCATTATTTACGTAAAACTAAATTAGATGATAAAAAAATACTATTATTATCATCATCAAGAAAAGAATTATCAGGTAACTTATTATATATATATAATGAATTACAAAAATATGATTATGAAATAAATATGGTATTAGATAAAAATTTAAAAGTAAAAAGATCATTTAAAGAAAAGAAAAAATTATGTAAATTAATTGCTGAATCTAAATATATATTAGTTGATGATTTTTATCCAATTATGTATTCTTTAAAAATAAGAAAAAATCAAGAATTTATACAAGTATGGCATGCAATGGGAGCTTTTAAAACCGTAGGATATAGTCGTATGGGTAAAAATGGAGGACCATCTGTTAAAAGTTTAACACATAAAAATTATACTGCAGCAATTGTTAGCTCAGAAAATGTCAGAAAAAACTTTGCAGAAGCTTTTGGAATTGATATATCTAAAGTATATAGTACAGGTATTCCAAGAACAGATGTCTTCTTCGATAAAAAATATCAAAAAGAAATAAAAGAAGAATTATATAATAAATATCCAACATTAAAAAATAAAAAAGTAATACTTTTTGCGCCAACCTTTAGAGGTAATGGACAAAAAACAGCTTATTACAATTATGATTGGATAGATTTTAATAAAATAAAAAACGAACTAGGTAATGATTATATATTTATTATAAAAATGCATCCTTTTATACATAATATTAATAATTTACCTAATGATGAATTTTTCTTAAATTTATCACATGAAAGAGAAATAAATGATTTATTATTTATTACAGATATTTTAATAACAGATTATTCTTCTGTTATTTATGAAAACTCATTATTAGATAATAAAGTAATATTTTTTACACCTGATTTAGAAGAATATATAAGTTCAAGAGACTTCTTCTATAGTTTTGATAAATATACTTATGGAGATGTTACAACTAATACTGAAGAATTAATAAAGAGTATTAAAAATCCTAAAATGAATACTAAAAAATTAAAAGAATTTAAAGATTATTTTTGCTCATCTTGTGATGGAAATTCTACAAAAAAATTTGTTGAAGAATTAATATTAAAGAGGTAAATATGAGTATTTTAATATATATATTTATAATAATTTTACGAATTATTTATTTCTTTTTAAAATTAATTCCATCAAAAAATAAAATAGTATTTATTAGTAGACAAAGTAACAATATAAACATTGATTTTAAATTGTTAACTGAAGATTTAAATAAAAGATATAGCAATTATAAAACTGTAGTATTAACAAAAAAAATTGAAGGTAATATATTTAATAAAATAAAATATGTTTTTCATATATTAAGACAAATGTATCATATTGCAACCGCTAAAGTTGTAGTTCTAGATACATATTGTATACCAATAAGTATTTTAAAACATAAAAAGAATTTAAAAGTAATACAAATGTGGCATGCATTAGGATCATTTAAAAAATTTGGATTAAGTATTAAGGATAAAAAAGAAGGAACTAGTACTAAATTAATTCGTATTATGAAAATGCATCAAAATTATGATTATATTTTTTGTTCTAGTAAAGAATGCAGTAAAAATTTTGCAGAAGCATTTGGATATGATGAATCAAAAGTACTTGCATATCCTTTACCAAGACTAGATTTATTTAATGATTCTGATTATAAAAATAATACTGTTAATACAATATATGATAAATACCCAGAATTAAAAAATAAAAAAAATATTTTATATGCACCAACATTTAGAATAGATGGTTCAAATAGAAAAAAAAGTCAGTCAACTATTAATGTTGAAAAATTAATGGATAATATTGATTACAACAAATATAATTTAATTATTAAATTTCATCCATTATCAGATATAACAATTAATGATAAAAGAGTTATATGTGATAGGTGTTTTAAAACATCAGATTTCTTATTCATAAGTGATTATGTAATAACAGATTATTCAGCAATTGTATATGAAGCTGCATATCTATCAAAACCATTATTCTTCTATAGTTATGATATAGATGAATATACTAAAAACAGAGATTTTTATTTAAATATTAAGAATGATTTACCTGGATTGGTAACTGAAGATTCTAAAATAATAATAAAAAATATTGAAAAAAATAAATATGATATAGATATTGTAAAACAATTTAGTAAAAAAAATATTAAAAAATGTAAAAAAAGTTATACAAGGGATATAAATGATTTTATTATAAGTTTAATTGGCAAATAATTAATTTTGTGATATAATTAATATGAATTTATATGAAATGCGATGATGGTGTGGAAAACCGGAGTAATATAAAAAGAGAGATTCTATGGAATAAATAAGGTGGAACCGCGGGGGAACTCGTCCTTATATCTATGGAATCTTTTTGTGTAGAAAGAGGGATAATTATGGAAAAAGTAACAATGGAAAAAATAGTAAGTGTATGTAAACAATATGGATTTGTATTTCCAGGAAGTGATATTTATGATGGATTTGCGAATACTTGGGATTTTGGACCAGTAGGAGTAGAACTTAAAAATAACATTAAAAAATCATGGTGGAAAAGATTTGTTCAAGAAGATTTAAATACTTATGGAGTAGATGCTGCAATTTTGATGAATCCTCGTACTTGGGAAGCATCTGGACACGTTAGTTCATTTAGTGATCCTAAAATGGATTGTAAAAAATGTAAACAAAGATTTAGAGCAGATAATATGATTGAAGAATTTTCTAATGGTACTGTAGCTGCTGAAGGTATGACTAATGAAGAAATGATGAAATATATTGAAGATAATCATATTAAATGTCCTCATTGTGGTGGATTTGATTGGTCAGAAATCAAACAATTTAAATTAATGTTTGAAACATCACGTGGAACAGTTGAAGGAGATAAAGATACTGTATATTTACGACCTGAAACTTGTCAAGGAGAATATGTTAACTTCTTAAATGTTCAAAGAACAATGAGAGCTAAAATACCATTTGCGATTGCACAAATAGGTAAAAGTTTTAGAAATGAAATAACTCCAGGTAATTTCTTATTTAGAACAATTGAATTTGAACAAATGGAATTACAAAAATTCTGTAAAGAT
>OMSK01000086.1 GCA_900313725.1 uncultured Bacillota bacterium
AGACTTTGCAGATGTTAAAACAGTTATGGAAAAACGTGGAAATGCCTTAATTGGTATTGGTATGGGTGTAGGTGAAAATAGAGCAGTTGAAGCTGCTAAAGAAGCTGTTACATCACCACTTCTAGAAGCAAGTATTGATGGAGCAACAGATGCTATTATCAATGTAACAGGTGGTTCTAATTTAACTTTATTTGAAGTAGAAGAAGCAGCTGAAGTAATTAGATCAAGTGCTAATACTGATATCAATACAATCTTTGGAGCAGTTATTAATGAAAACTTAAATGATGAAATAATTGTTACAGTAATTGCTACTGGATTTGATAATAATAAAGAAAAAACAGTAGAAACTGAAATAACTAGAACAATGGATCAACCAGAAGAATCAGATGATGAAGGTGACGATACTGATATTCCAGCATTCTTAAGAAAAAGAGTATTCTAAAATATAAAAAACTCTGGAAAATATTTCTAGAGTTTTTTTCTTTACAAAGTGTAAACTATTTAATATAATATTGATATTCAAAAAAAATTATTGCGAATTTCTGTTCGCTATGATATAATGATGAAGGTGATTATATGGACAAGATAATTGTAAAAGGTGCGAGAGAAAATAATTTAAATAATATAGATATTGAATTACCTAAAGATAAACTAATTGTCATGACAGGTGTATCAGGATCAGGAAAATCTTCTTTAGCTTTTGATACTATATATGCTGAAGGTGAAAGAAGATATGTTGAAAGTCTATCAGCTTATGCTAGACAGTTTTTAGGTGGTTCAGAAAAACCAGATGTTGACTCTATTGAAGGATTATCACCAGCTATATCGATAGATCAAAAAACAACTAGTAAAAATCCTCGTAGTACAGTTGGTACAGTAACAGAAATATATGATTATTTAAGATTATTATTCGCAAGAATAGGTATACCTTATTGTCCAACACATAATAAACCAATAACTAGCCAAAGTATAGAAGAAATGACTAATCAAATACTAAAACTAGAAGAGAATACTAAAATAAGAGTATTATCTCCAATTATATATGGAGAAAAGGGAACTCATCAAGATACATTTGAAAAATTAAAAAAAGATGGTTTTGTTAGAGTTATTGTTGATAATGAAGATTATGATTTATCTGAAGAAATAAATTTAGAAAAAAATAAAAAACATAATATATTAGTTATTATAGATAGATTAATAATAAAAGAAGGAATTAGAAGTAGATTATATGAAGCTATTGAACTTGCTTCAAACTTATCAAAAGGAAAAGTAGTAATAGATGTAGTAGGTAGTAAAGAGATAGTTATGAGTGAAAAATATGCATGCCCAGATTGTGATTTTTCTCTACCAGAACTAGAACCACGTATGTTTTCATTTAATGCCCCTTATGGAGCTTGCTCTGAATGTAAAGGTTTAGGAGTAAAAATGAAAATTGATGAAGATTTAGTAATACCAGATAGAAATTTATCAATTAATGAAGGAGCAATTAAAGTACTAAATCTAAAAGATGATACCAATATCATATCAACACAAATAAGTACTGTATGTAATTATTATGATATTGATATGGATGCGAAAATTAAAGACATTGATAGAAAAAAATTAGATATTCTACTTTTTGGAACACCAGATATTTTAGAATTTAAATATGTATCTAAAAATGGTAATAGAAGAACTCAAAGAGATTTTTATGAAGGAGTTATTACTAATTTAGAAAGAAGATTTGTAGAAACAAAATCAGGTTGGATTAGAGAATGGATAGAAGGATATATGACAGAACTTCCATGTCCTAAATGCCATGGAGCACGTCTAGATGATTCAATTTTATCTGTTAGAGTAAATGGAAAAAATATTTATGAAGTAACTTTAATGAGTATTAAAGATTTACATGAATTTATAACAAACTTAAAATTAACTAAAGAACAACAAGAAATAGCAAATTTAATAGTAAAAGAAATAGAATCTAGATTACATTTCTTAATAAATGTAGGATTAGATTATTTAACACTAGCACGTTCTGCAGCTACTTTATCAGGTGGAGAAGCACAACGTATTAGACTTGCTACGCAAATAGGTTCAAGATTAACAGGAGTATTATATGTACTAGATGAACCAAGTATTGGTCTACATCAAAGAGATAATGATAGATTAATTAATTCATTAATAGAAATGAGAGATCTAGGAAATACCTTAATAGTAGTAGAACATGATACAGATACAATGTTACAAGCTGATTATTTAGTAGATATAGGTCCAGGAGCAGGTATTCATGGTGGTAATGTTATGGCTGCTGGAACACCTGAAGAAGTAATGAAAGTAAAGGATAGTATAACCGCTAAATATTTAAGAGGAGAACTTAAAATAGAAGTACCTGATAAAAGAAGAAAAGGTAATAAAAAATATCTAGAAATAAAAGGTGCTAAAGAAAATAATTTAAAAAATATTAATGTTAAAATACCTTTAGGCACATTTACTTGTGTAACCGGAGTATCAGGATCAGGTAAGTCTACATTAATAAATGAAATACTATATAAAGTATGTAGAAATAATTTATATAAAACTAAAGAAAAGCCAGGTAAATATAAAGAAATAAAAGGACTTGATTATATTGATAAAGTAGTAGATATATCTCAAAGCCCAATAGGAAGAACACCACGTTCAAATCCAGCAACTTATACAGGAGTATTTGACGATATAAGAGATGTATTTGCTGAAACTAAAGAAGCTAAATTAAGAGGATATGATAAAGGAAGATTCTCATTTAATGTTAAAGGCGGAAGATGTGAAGCATGTTGGGGAGATGGTGTAAAACGTATAGAAATGCACTTCCTACCAGATGTATATGTTCCATGTGAAGTATGTGGAGGTACTCGTTATAATACTGAAACATTACAAGTTAAATTTAAAGGAAAATCAATATATGATGTACTTGAGATGCAAGTAGAAGAAGCATATGAATTCTTTGAAAATGTTCCTAAAGTAAGAAATAAACTACAAATGCTTATGGATGTAGGTTTATCATATATTAAACTTGGTCAACCAGCACCTACTTTATCAGGTGGTGAAGCTGCTCGTGTTAAATTAGCAAAAGAGTTACAAAAGAAACCAACTGGTAAATCATTATTTATATTAGATGAACCATCAACTGGATTACATACAGATGATATTAAAAAACTATTAGTAATACTTCAAAGAATAGTAGATAATGGTGATACAGTAGTAGTAATAGAACATAATTTAGACATTATTAAAGTAGCCGATTATATTATTGACTTAGGTCCTAATGGTGGAGAATATGGTGGAGAAGTAATTGCTAAAGGTACACCAGAAGAAGTCGCAAAAGTAAAAGAAAGTTATACAGGACAGTACTTAAAAAAATATTTATAAAAAGTATACTAAATTAGTATACTTTCTTTATTTTTTATATTTAAATTATCTTTAATTAATTCATATTCATCTTCAGATAATTCAATAATATATTTAACTTTATCATTAAATTCTTTATTAATAATATTACAATTTTTTAATAAATTATCTATTTTTTTAGTATCATCATAATCAAATTCAATAGTTAATCTATATCCATTAATTAATTCTTTTATTTCGGTATTATTAAGTGCTTCTGTAACTGATTTAGTATAAGCTCTAACAAGTCCTCCAGCTCCTAATTTAATGCCACCAAAATATCTAACAACTATACATAATATATGATTTAAATCATTACTTTCAAGTACATTTAAAATAGGCATACCTGCAGTACCACCTGGTTCATTATCATCACTAAATCTTTTAACATTATCTATTATATATGCAAAACAATGATGAGTCGCATCTTTATATTCATCTTTAATTTCATCTAAATATTTTTCCACTTCATCAGTATTATCTACTTTATATAAATAACAGATAAATTTAGATTTATTAATAATATATGTATTATTAACATCATTTTTAATTGATTTCATAAAATCACCACTATAATTTTAACACATTATGGTATAATATTACAAATGGGTGATATATATGGATTTAATAAAACAAAAATTAGAGCTACTTCCAGATAAACCTGGATGTTACTTAATGAAGAATAAAGATAATGTTATTATATATGTAGGAAAAGCCAAAAAACTAAAAAGAAGAGTTTCTTCTTATTTTAATAGAATACATACAGGTAAAACAGCAAAGCTTGTAAGTGAAATAGTTGATTTTGAATATATAGTTGTTGAAACAGAAACAGAATCATTAATACTAGAAATAAATTTAATAAAAAAATATGATCCAAAATATAATATATTACTTAGAGATGATAAATCTTATCCATATATTGAATTAACTAATGAGAGTGTACCAAGACTTAATATTGTAAGACATTTAGGAAGAAAGAAAAATAAAGATAGATTATATGGACCATATCCTAATGTTACTGCTGCAAGATCAGTAGTAAATCTACTTAATAGAATATATCCTTTACGTAAATGTAATACTTATCCTAAAAAGCCATGTCTATATTATCATATAGGTCAATGTCTAGGATATTGTGTATATAAAATAGAACCAGAAAAAATAAAACAAATGGAAAAAGAAATAATTGAATTTTTAAAAGGTAACTACGATAATGTAGAGGAAAAGCTTACTAAAGAAATGATTAATTATTCTAATAATTTAGAATATGAAAAGGCAAAAGAAATAAAAGAATTATTAGATTATATTAAAATAACTTTAACTAAACAAAAAATAGAAGTAGATAATGTTGATAGAGATGTTATTGGATATTATGAATTTAAAGGTTATTTATCAATTCAAATTTTCTTTATTAGAAATGGTAGAATTCAAGGTAGAGTATCTAAAGTATTAGAAATAGTTGATGAAATAGGTGAAGAATTAACTAGATTTATTGCTACTTTCTATACAAAAGAAGTATTAGTACCTAAAGAAATATTAGTACCAAATATAGTTGATAATAAACTACTTGAAGAATATTTAAATACACATATTTTAGTACCACAAAAAGGTATGAAAAATAAACTAATAGAAATGGCAAATGAAAATGCTAAAATAAAAATAGAAGATGATTATGAATTAATAAAAAAAGATCTAGATAGAACATACAACGCTAATCAAGAATTAATGCATATTTTAAATATGGATAAATTAGATCGAATAGAATTATTTGATAATGCTCATTTATTTGGTACATATAATGTATCAGGAATGGTTGTATTTAAAGATGGAAATCCATCAAAAAACGATTATCGTAAATATAAAATATCAGTAGATAAAAATGATGATTATGGAACAATGAGAGAAGTAATATATAGAAGATATTTTAGAGTTTTACGTGATGATTTAGAAAAACCAGATTTAATAATAGTAGATGGAGGAATTGGTCAAATAAATGTAGCTAGAGAAGTATTAAATAGTTTAAATATGAATATTAAAGTAGTAGGACTTAAAAAGGATAATAAACATACAACAGAAGCATTACTAGCTAATGATCCAATTGAAGAGATAAGTATTGATAAAAAAAGTAATTTATTTTATTACTTAGAAAGAATGCAAGATGAAGTTCATAATTTTACCATTAGTTATCATAAACAAATAAGAAGTAAAGGAGCTATATCTTCAATTTTAGATAATATAGATGGTATTGGTGAAGTAAGAAAAAAAGAATTACTTAAAAAATATAAAACAATATCTAAAATGAAAGAAGCATCTATAGAAGATTTAGATACTATTTTACCTCATGATGTATCAATTAATTTAAAAGAAGCATTAAAAGATATGTAAAGTTATGTCAAGTTTTTTGTAATTGCTTGAAGAAGGTTAAAATATATTATATTATGATAATAGGTAGGTGATAATATGATATATCCTTCTATTGATAAATTATTAAATCAAGTAGGTTCAAAATATTTACTTGTTAATGTTGTTTCTAAAAGAGCAAAAGAACTACAAGATAAAAAAAATTTTCAAATGAAAGAAAATGAGTATAAATCTACTAAAGAAATAGGAAGGGCATTAGAAGAAATATCTAATGAATTAATACATTTAAATTAAATGTATTTTTTTTGTTCACAAATATATGTTCGTATGTTATAATTGTATTAGGTGATACTATGAAAATAGAAAAAATAAAAAAACTAAGTAACAATAAATATAAAATAGTATTTGATAATAAAGAATCAATTACTACTTATGAAGATGTTATCTTAGAAGAAAATATATTATATAAAAAAGAATTAGATACTGAATTAATAAATAAAATTAATATTAAAAATAATTATTATAAAGTATATACAAAAACCCTAAAATATATAATGACTAAATTAAGAAGTGAAAAAGAAATAAAAGAATATTTAAATAAAGAATTGTTAGAAGAAAAAGATAAAATAAAAATAATAAATAAATTAAAAGAAAATAGAATGTTAAATGATGATAATTATTATATCGCATATATTTCAGATAGAATAAGACTATCTAATGATGGACCATATAAGATAAAAAATTATTTATTAGAACACAATATAGAAGAATCAAAAATAGAAGAAGAACTATCTAAATATAATGAAGAAATATATAGTAAATTAGAAAAATTAATTAATAAAAAAATTAAAACTAATAAAGATTCTAATTATATAATGAAACAAAAAATAACAAATTATTTTATTAATTTAGGTTATTCCAAATCTATGATTGATGAAATATTAAGTAATATAAATATTGATAATACAGATTTAATAAAAAAGGAATATGAAAAACAATATAAAAAATTATCAAGAAAATATAGTGGTGAAGAATTAACGTATAAAATAAAAAATAATTTATATAAAAAGGGATTTAAAATAGATGAAATAAACAAAATATTATGATATAATATCATATGTGTGGAGGTTTTGGTATGGATAAAGTATATTTTAAAGCTGAAGATTTGTATTTAGTTAGACCAAGTGTTTTAACATATAATGCAGATAATTATAAAAAATTAGAACAAAGAATAGAAGATATTGATATTGCTTTAAAAGCAGATAATAAATATTTAAGTGTTTTTAATGGTAATGAATATTTAGAATTATCTAATCCAGAATTTAGTAAATATTATATTAATGTCAATGATGAAGATAATATTCTTTTAATTAAACATTTATATGATGATGGTGAATGGACTGATGAAAAACAGGATTTTATAACTAGTTTAAAAAGATATTATGAATCAGATTATTTAGCAGAATTATTAAATGATATTAAAAAGAATGATTTTGATGATACAATCAAAATAAAAAAACTCGAAAAATAAATTTGATTAAATCAAATTTTTTTATTATAATTTTAGTGGGTGTTAATTATGAAAAAACCAGAACTATTATCTCCTGCAGGTAATATGGAATGTTTAAAGGCAGCTGTTTCAGCAGGAGCTGATGCGGTATATCTAGCAGGACAAAATTTTGGTGCCAGGGCATATGCATCAAACTTTACAGATGAAGAATTAATCGAGGCAATTAAGTATTGTCATCTTTATGGTGTAAAAGTATATGTTACGGTTAATACAATGATTACTGAAGAATTAGTTAAACCTTGTATTAAATATATAGATTTTTTACACAAATCTAATGTGGATGCATTAATTATGTCTGATATAGGAATGATTGATTATGCAAGAAGAACATATCCCAATTTAGAAATCCATGTATCTACTCAAGCACACATTCATAATTTAGAAGGAGCTAGATTTGTAGAATCATTAGGTATTAAAAGAGTAGTTCTTGCTCGTGAAACAGATATAGATACTTTAAAACAAATAAAAGAAAATACCAATATAGAATTAGAAGTATTTGTTCATGGAGCACTATGTATATGTTATTCAGGACAATGTTTAATGTCTAGTTTAATAGGTGGTAGAAGTGGTAATAAAGGAACATGTGCCCAAAGTTGTCGTATGAAATATTCTTTTGAACATGAAGGAAAAATAATTAATAAAGATAATTATTTATTATCTACAAAAGATTTAAATACATTAGAATATATTGGTGATTTAATAGATATTGGAATTGATAGTTTAAAAATAGAAGGTAGAATGAAATCAAAAGAATATGTATATTTGGTTACAAAACTGTATCGTAAAGCTATTGATTCATATGTAGAAAATAAAATTATAAATATAGATGAAGAAGAAATTAATAATTTAAAGAAAATCTTTAATCGTAAATATACAAAAGGATTTTTAAATTATGAAGATAATAATAATTTTACAAATCCAGAAAGACCTAATCATATAGGAACTAATCTAGGTAAAGTAATATCTTATAAAAATGGTTTTGTTAAAATTAAGTTATGTGATAATTTAAATGTAAAAGATGGTATTAGAATACTTAATAAAGAAGAAGATTATGGAACAACTATCTTTAAAATGAAAAAGAATAATAATTTTGTAGAAGAAGCTTTTAAAGATGATATTATTGAAATAAAGATAGAAAAACGAGTAGATGTAGATGATTTAGTTGTTAAAACTACTGATTATAAATTAGTTAATGAAATAGATAAATATATAGAAGAAGGTAGAAAAATTAAAATAAAAGGAACTATTAAATGTAAATTGAATGAACCTATTATTTTAAAATTAACTGATTCAGTTAATAATGTTGAAGTTAAAAGTGATTTTAATATAGAAGAATCTATTAATAGACCTACTACTAAAGAAGATATATTTAATCATATAAATAAATTAGGTAATACAATTTATGAATTTGATGAGTTAACAATAATAAATGATGATAATATCTTTATTAATATTAAAGATTTAAATGAAATAAGAAGAGAAGCAATTGATAAATTAAATAATAAAAGATTATATCAAATACCATATAAATATCAAGAATATAATATAGAATTAAATGAATATACTGAAGAGTTTGGTTACTCTTATCTTATTCATGATATGGATGATTATAATAAGTGCAAAGATAAAGCAAAAGATATTATTACAGATAATGTAGAATTATATAATGATTTGGTATTAGATGATAAAATGATATTAAAAATACCTAGAGTAATAAATGAATATCCTAATTATAATATAAAAGTATTAATAGGAGAATTTGGATCAATTAATAAGTTTAATGATAAAATATCAGATTTTTCATTTAATATTGCTAACTCATATGCAGTTGCATTTATGCATAGTAATAATATTAAAAGAGTAACTTTATCAATAGAATTAAATGAATTTGAAATAAAAAAATTAGTAGATAATTATAAAGAAAGATATAACAAATTACCTAATTTAGAAGTAATTATATCAAGTATTCCAGAATCTATGGTATCAAAATTCAATCTAGTTAATTATTTAAATGTTCCTAATAATGATAATTATTTGATTGATAAATTTAAAAACAAATTTAAGGTAGAAATAAAGGATAAACTAATGTATATATATCATTTTAAAAAAGTAGAAATAGATGATATATCAAATTTAATAGATATGGGTATTAATACATTAAGAATAGAATGTTAAAGGAGATTATTATGAACGATAAAAGATTAAAAAATGAATATAGTATTGATGATTTTAATAATTCAAAAAATGATTTTTTAAAAGCTAAAGAATTAATAGATAATGGATTATATTTAGATGCAGAAAAAATATTAAAAAAATTACATCAACAATCTCCTAATTCGAGTTCTGTAAAATTTGAATTGGCTCATCTTTGGATAATATCTGGAATAGATGTAGAAAGAGGAAAAAGATATTTACAAAAATTATTAAATTATAATGATAATCGTACTTTAGCACTTGTAAATATGGAATTAGGCAAACATGAATTAAATGAAAAAAAATCAGAACAAGCAAAAGAATATTTTGAAAAAGTATTATCTAATACACGAATTAAAGATAAATATTTTGCATGTCTTGAATTAATTTTTTTAGAGATAAGAGAAGAAAATTATGAGAAAGCTTATGAATTATATGAAAAATTAAAAACAATGGAATATTATGAATTATTTAAAGGAACTTTATTTCAATTAGAAAAATATTTAGAATATAAAACTAATAGAATGGAAAATCCTAATAGTATTTCTTCACTATACTTTTTTTCACAAATGATGGATTATAATGAAGATAAAGCAATTGAACATATTAAATTACATTTAGATGAAAATGATAAAAAAGATAAACATACAACATATTATAATGATGTAGATGTTTCGGAATTATATCATGAAGCAAGAATTAGAATAAAATATATTAATCCAATAAGTATGGAAATATTAGATAAATATATATTAGAATTTAATGCACCAATAGGTAAAATAAATAATTTAGAAACAAGAACTGCCAGAGTATTAACATTTCCTAATTCTGATGAAATAGTAACAATGTATCCAGTAATTCATAGTAATAAAAAAAGAATATAGCTTTACTATATTTTTTTTGACATTTGTAATGTTGTATGATAATATATGTTAGTGCTTTGAAGGTGATATATATGGAAAAATGTTTAGAAGATTTATTGATGAAAGCAAGCATATTAATAGATAAAGGTGATTATAAAAAAGCAGAAAAAATATTAAAAGCTTTGCTTTTTTTAGATAATAAAGATCATTATACTAATTTTGAATATGCTAGATTATTATTAGAAAAACCAAAAAGAAAAAAAGAATTAATAAACGTATTATTATTTTTATACTGTGAATATAACGATATTAATGCAACATTAGAATTAGGGAAAATAGAATTTAATGATGGTAATTTAAAAAATGCTAGAATGTATTTTGAATCTGCATTAAAATTATGTGAAAATCCAGTTGCTCTTCAATATTTAATATATATAAATATTCATGAAGAAAAATATAAAGAAGCATATAAATTATATAAAAAGTTTATAAAATATGATTATAAAGAATGTCATGATTCAGTAAACATGGGAATAACATTACATAATAAATTAAATTTACCAATTAGTAAACATTTGAAAAAAAGCTATTTTTATCAACAATTAACTGATTATAATGAAGATAAAGCAATTGAACATATTAAGCGTCATTTAGAAAAAAAAGATCATTCAGTATATTCGAATATAGTAAATGTTGATGCTTTATATAGAGATTCAATAATTAAAATTCAAAATATTAATCCAAATACTTTTATGGTTGTTGATAAATATGTTTTAGATTATAACTATATTGTAGGAACAAGTAGAAATAAAATTACTAATAGAGTAGAAGTTGTAACTATTCCTAATACTAAGGATATTCTTACAATTTATCCTAAAGCAAATTCAAAATTAAAAGCAAAAATAATTAATAATAATAACTTTTTAAGATAAGATATAGTTAAATACTATATTTTTCTTTTATTTATGGTATAATTATTATAGGTGGTAACATGGAAGATAACATAC
>OMSK01000089.1 GCA_900313725.1 uncultured Bacillota bacterium
AAAAAGTATTAATATAATACTTTTTTTATTTGTTTATATTGATGTGTTGTAACAAGTATTATACTTATACTTGTTGAAATAATTAATCCCCAAATACCAATTTTTAAATATGTTAAAATAAATAATAAAACAGTTCTAGTAATCATACCAATAATAGTACCATTCATAGCTTCTTTAGCTTTACCCATAGCTTGTAAACTACTGGTTAGAGGAGACTGAATATAGTGAAATAAACATATAGGAGCAAGTACTCGTAAATAAGTAATACCTAAATGAGTATTATATAAAAATTCTAAAGAAAAATAAGGAAATAATTCAAAGAATATAGTAACAGGAATACCAATTAATAAAGATAAAAATATAGCTTGTTTAATCTTATTTTTACAATAATTAAAATTATTATTAGAATATGCCTTACTAATAGTTGGGATTAAAGCTTGTGATATAGCCATTGTAAAAAATGATGGTAATAATAGTAGAGGAAGTACATATCCTGATACTATTCCATATTCATTTACTATATACTTAGATGAGTATCCAATATGTAACATAACTCCTGTTAAAATAATAGGTTCTAAAAAATAACCAATATTACCAATTAATCTACTTATAGTAGTGGGTATGGAAATATCAAATATATTTTTTAAATTATTTTTATTAGGAATAAAATCATTTTTATTAATATTTTTATTGGGTAATAAAATGGTTAAAATTATAATAGAAGATAATTCACTAAAAATATTAGTAATTATTAAAAAAGCAATGGTATATTCTAAACCTTTTGTTAAGAAAATAGGAATACCAATTATAAGTATAATAAGTCTTATAACATCTTCAAATATTATAGTAACAACATGAGGAATCATTCTTTGCTTGCCAAAATAATATCCTCTAATAATAGAAGAAATAGATACAAATGGTAAGACAAAACCAATAGATATTATTCCTAAGTAAGTTCTTGGTTCATGAAGTAAATTATTAGAAATAAAGTGTCCAAAAAATAATAATAAAATAATAATTATAATATTAATCAATAATGTAATAGGAACAAGAGATAAAATAATGTTTTTGTTATTATATTTTTCTTCAGAAATAAGTTTAGAAATAGCGATAGGAAAACCAAAAGTTGCGATAGAAATTAATAATAAATAACAAGGAGTTATAAGCATAAATAAACCGATTCCTTCTACACCAATTAATCTAGTAATTATTATTTTAATAATCATTCCTAGTACTTTAGTTATAAAGCCCCCAATGATTAAAATAATGCTGGATTTAATAAATATACTTTTTTTCATAAAAAACCTCCAAAAACTTTAAAAAAAAATTGTTTTATTATATAATATATATATGAAACTTTAAGAATATTTATTATAGGAGGATAATATGGATATAACATTTGGATCATTAGAAGAATTATATAAAAGAATTAGACCTGCTTTAAAAACTAAAAAGGAAGAAATGAAAAGAGCAGGATATATTTATATTAAAGAAGAAGATATTTGGAATTATCTTAAAGAAAATAAATGGATGAATTCTAAGAATCTATCATTATATCAAATGGTTAATGATGTTTTAAATGCTGATAATATGCTTATAGATAAATACTTAAAGGAAAAATTAAATATGCGTAATCGAATTGTATATTTTGAGGAGGACAAATAGTATGATAAGAAAAAGTAAAGAAGACAGTAACTATACATTAGTAGAGTATAAAGATATTTTACTTGGATTATCAAAGGCAACAAAAATAAATGATTCTGAGTTAACGAATTTATTAAAAGATATGTATAGTGATGCTGATACAGAAACAGAAATGATTGATAAAATAACTTATAAAAGAATTCATAATGATAATAAATTAATTCCATTTTTAAAAGAAGAAGCAGGAATTATTGATTATGATAAATTCATAACTGCGGATATATTAAAAGATGCATTAGCAAGATCATATTATGAATTTAATCATGAAATGAAAAGTAAATTATCAATATATTTTAGAAAATTTGTTGATAATGAAATAAATGGTATTAGTAATGATATTATTAAAAATCAAATAATAAATGATAAAGAATTATTAGAATATATTAAAAAATATGATAATTTTGCAATGTATATAGAAGAAAAAATAAATAGAAATATTGATATGAGGGAAAAAATATACCAAAAAAGAGGATAAAAGGAAGTGTTTTCTATGACAAGAGTAAATGTAGGACTTAAATTTGATGATTTAATTACAAGAGTAAAGTCATACACAAAAGATGATAGCGATTTAAAGATGATAAAAAAAGCATATAATTATGCGAAGGAAAAACATTTTGGAGTAACAAGAATGACAGGTGAACCATATATTGAACATCCTTTAAATGTAGCCTATATTTTAGCTGAAATAGAAGCAGATAGTGCGACTATATGCGCTGGTCTTTTACATGATGTTATAGAAGATACTGAAGTTACAAAAGAACAATTAGCAAGTGATTTTACTGAAGAGATTGCTAATTTAGTAGATGGAGTAACAAAAATCAATAAATTAAACTTTGATGGTAACTTAGGAAGTAGTAGTATGATTGCTACTCAAAGAAAAATTTTAGTCGGTTTATGTGAAGATGTTAGAGTTATAATTGTTAAATTAGCAGACCGTCTACATAATATGAGAACACTATGGGTACATACAGAAGAAAAGCAAAAAGAAAAAGCTTTAGAAACATTAGAAATATTAACACCTATTGCTCATAGACTTGGAATGAATAAGATTAAAAGTGAATTAGAGGACTTATCATTAAGATACTTAAAACCAGAAGTATATTATTCAATAGTAGAACAACTAAATCAATCAAAAATTGAAAGAGTAAAAGCTGTTGAAGAAATGAAACTAAGTGTTTCTAAATTACTTAATGATGAAGGTATAACTCACGAAATAAAGGGTAGAGCTAAAAGTATATATAGTATTTATAAAAAGTTGGAAAAAGGACGTAGATTTAATGATATTTATGATATTCTAGCTTTAAGAGTATTTGTAGATACAATACCAGAGTGTTATAAAACACTAGGAATAATTCATTCAAAATATCGTCCAATACCAAAAAGATTTAAAGATTATATAGCAATGCCAAAAACAAATATGTATCAATCACTTCATACAACTGTATTTGGTGATTTTGGATATTTATTTGAAATTCAAATAAGAACATATGAAATGGATGAAGTAGCAGAACGTGGAATCGCATCACACTGGGCATATAAAGAAAATAATGGTGACGCTAAAAGTTTAATGAAAAATAATATGGAACAAAAATTACAATTTTTCCGTTCTATCATTGAACTTAACACAGAAGAAGAACGTGATGAAGATTTCATTAATTCAGTAAAAGAAGATGTTTTTAATAATACAATTTATGTATTTACACCAAATGGTGATGTTATAGAATTACCTAATGGTTCAACACCAATAGATTTTGCTTATAAAATCCATACTAAAGTAGGAGATAAAATGGTAGGAGCAATTGTTAACAATAATATTGTTCCACTAGATTATAAACTAAAAAATAATGATATTATAAAAATAAATACTAATAAAAATTCATTTGGTCCTTCTCATGAATGGATTAATATAGCTAAAACAAATCATGCTAAAAATAAAATAAAATCATTCTTCAATAAAATAGAAAAAGAAGAATATGTTAAAACAGGAGAAGAATTATTAACAAAAGAATTAAAGAAGAAAAAAATTCCAATTAATGAATTCTTATCTAATGAAAATATTAGTAAAATATTAAAGGAATATAATTATAAAGACTTAGATGAATTATATACTAGTATTGGTAATAATAGTATTCCTGTTAATACAGTTATAAATGTAATTGTTGAAGAAAACAAAGATGTTAAAGAAGAAATATTACTTAGAAAAACAAATAAAACTGTTGATAAACCTCAACTTAAAAATGATATCTTAGTTGAAGGAATTGATGATATTAAAGTTAATCTAGCATCTTGTTGTAATCCAGTACCACAAGATAGAATAGTAGGATATATTACAAAAGGATATGGAATTACAGTACATAGAGCGATGTGTCCTAATGTTAAAGAATTAGAAGAAAGATTAGTTGATGTTAAATGGAATGAACTAAAAGGTAAAAAGTTCCCAACTAATATTATTATTCATGCTGAAAAGAAAGAAGATTTACTTCTAAATATAATTGCTAAAACAACTAAGTCAGATGTAACTATAAGAACAATTAATACTTATACAAATAAAGAAGATAATGTATATGAAATGACTATTTTGGTTGAAGCAAAAGAAAATTTAGTAAAATTTATGACGGATTTACGTCAAATGAAAAGTATAATAGATGTAGAAAGGTTAATAAAATAATGAAAGTACTAGTACAAAGAAGTTTAAATTCAAGTGTATCAGTAGATGGTAAAATAATAGGTAGTATAGATAAAGGAATGGTTCTACTTGTTGGATTTACAGAAGGTGATACAATAGATAATATTAAATACTTAGTAAATAAAATAGTTAATCTTCGTATATTTGATGATGAATTTGGTGTTATGAATAAATCAATATTAGAAGTAGGTGGAGATATTCTTTCAATATCACAATTTACTTTGTATGCAGATACAAAAAAGGGTAATAGACCAAGTTATATACATGCATTAAATGGAGAACAAGCAACAGTTCTTTATGATCAATTTAATGAGGAATTAAGACAATTTGTTAAAGTAGAAACAGGTAAATTTGGTGCAGAAATGAAAGTTAATATTTTAAATGATGGACCAATTACTATATTGTTAGAAAGGTGATTATATGAAAAATAAAATAAATTTTAAATTAGTTAATTTAGCACTTTTAACATTTATACTATATTTAATTTATAAATCAGGACATTTATGGACCGGAATAACAAGTAAAGTATTACAAATAGCTATGCCTTTTATAGTAGCATTTGTAATAGCATATGCTTTATATCCATTCCTAAAATACTTAGAAAGTAAAAAAATACCTAAACCACTTGCGGTATTTATAATAGTCGCAATACTTATTGGTTTATTATCATTTGTAGTATTCTTAGTAGTACCATTATTATTTAATCAAACAGTTGATCTACTTAAAACATCAATAAAATATGTAAAAGAAGTATCAGAAAGTGGTAAATATGATTTAGGACCAATTCAAGATACATTAACACATGGATTAAATGATGTATTAATGAATGCAGGAAAATATATATCTCATGGGGCTATTAATTTAATAAATATATCAATGAGTGTATTTGCTAAAGTATTCTTATGTTTAACAGCAGCAATTTACTTCTTAATTGATATGGAATCAATTAGAAGAGAAACAAAAAAATACTTAAAGAGAAAAAGCAATAAAACATTTAGATATGTAAAAACATTAGATGATGAAATGAGAAGTTATTTCTCAGGATTTGTTAAAATAATGTTTATATCATTATTTGAATATTCAATAATATATACAATTATTGGACATCCAAATGCATTACTTTTAGGATTTATGGCTATGATAATGCAGTTAATACCATATTTTGGAGGAATGTTTACTAATGTAGTTGCGGCTATAACAGCTTTAGTAGTTTCACCAGCACTATTCATTAGAACAGTTATTACATTCTGTATCTTATCAGTAATAGATGGTAATGTAATTGGACCTCTAGTTTATGGAAAAACCAATAATGTAAAACCAGTAGTAGTAATTATATCTATTACAGCAGGTGGAATATTATTTGGAATACCAGGTATTATCGCATCATTCCCAATCGCAATTATCTTAATTGCTACATATAAATTCTATAAAGATGATATTAGTGATAAAATAGAAGATATAAAAGATGGTAAATAAAAGAATTAGTAAAATAATTCTTTTTATTTGACTTTTATAAAAAAATTGCTATAATAATATGCCAATCAGGGGGAATTAATTATGGAAAAAATAATATATATAAAAAATAATGGAGAAACATTCAAAGGAACAAGAACAATTTTAACTCATAAATCGCCATTTTTAAAAAAAGACGAAAAAGTAACATTTGTTGATAATAAAATTGTAAAAACAAGTGATATTAGTGATATAAAATCTGCTAATAAAATAGTTAATAATTTAATTGATGAATTATATTGTGATGATAAAAAAACAATTTATACTTTTTTTGATAGTATTAATAATGTTAAAGCAGAAAAAGATATGACTAAAATATCAGAAAAAATATGTAGTATATATAGAACTAATATAGAACCTACTAAACCAGAAAAAACAGTAGATATAGAAAAATATGGAAATATATTAAAAGAGAATCCAGAACTTATAAACTCAATTGTAGTTAAAAAAACATTAATATTCTATTTTTCAAAGATAATATCTTCAAAAGGATATAAACAAATAGTTCAATTAGAAATAATGAAAAATTCTGGTATAAGTATGGAAGAAATCGCAAATATATTAGGAATTAAATTTAGTGAACAATCAAAGAAAAATGGAGTATATGAATTATCAAAGAGATTATTAAATGATACAATAGATAATATGTATACTTCAACTGAAACAAAAGAAAAAGAACATTTATGTTGGAAATGTCAAAATGGTACTGCTATAGATTGTGATAAAGTAGCAGATTGCTTTAAAAAAACAATAGATTTATATGATTTTATTGAAGAAGGTTATCAAACATATAATGATAATGCATTAGATAGATTTGTAGTAAAAAAATGTAAAAAATTTAAAGAAGATACAAAAAAATAGTTTTATAACTATTTTTTTTATACACAATTATTATTCTTTCGCATATTTTAAAGTGAGGAGGGATTATATGGCATATAAAGAAATAGTTACTAAAGCAGTAATTGGAAAAGGTAAGAAATTTTTTAAAAATAACTATACTATTACTACTGAAATAAAACCTACAACAGTATTAGGAGCATGGGTAATTAATCATAAATTTAAAGGATATAAATCAGGTGATAAAATAGGTGTAGATGGATCATATGATGTAAATATATGGTATTCATATGAAGATGATAGTAAAACAGCTGTGGTTAATAAAAAAATTGAATATAATGATTTATTTAATTTAAAGGTAAAAGATGATGCAGATGTATCAGATAATACAGATATAATAGTAAGAACTCTAAGCCAACCAAATTGCGTAAGTGTTAATATTGATAAAAATAATAATATTAACTTTGATATTGAAAAAGAATTAGGTGTTGAGATAGTTGGAGAAAAGAAAATGAAAATAGCAGTAGAAGATGATGAAGAACCATGGGATGTAATAGAGGATGATGTTGAGGAATCTGATTTAAAACAAATTGATGAAGAAGTTAATACTAATTATATTGAAGAAAAAGATTTAAAAAAATAAATCTTTTTTAATGTTAACAAAAAATAGTTGACACATATAATTTAATGTGTTATAATTTTTTCGAAAGAGAGGGATACTATGGCCGTTAAATTAAGATTAAAAAGAATGGGAAAAAAACAAGCACCATTTTATCGTATAGTTGCTGCTGATTCTAGAAGCAAAAGAGATGGAAAAGCTATTGAAGAAGTAGGATATTATGATCCAACTAAAAATCCTGCTGAAATCAAAGTTGATGAAGAATTAACTATTAAATGGTTAAAAAATGGAGCACAACCTACTGATACTGTAAGAAGTATATTAAGTAAACAAGGTATTATGAAAAAATTCCATGAAGAAAAAATGACTAAAAAAGAAGGTAAATAATTATGAATTTAGTTCCAGTTACTGAGTTTTTAGTTAAAAGTGTTGTTAAAGAACCAGATTTAATATCTGTTAAACAATACGATGAAGATGATACTATAGTTTTAGAAGTTTTAGCTTCAAAAGATGATATGCCTTACTTAATTGGTAGAGGGGGAAATGTAGCAAGTGCAATTAGAACAGTTGTAATTGCTGCTTCATTTACAGAAGAAAACAGAAAAAAAGTAAAAATAAATTTTGATTCATTTTAAAATGAATCTTTTTTTTGCATATAATTTATTGGTGGTAGTATGTTAAAAAAATTAATATCTTATTTATTT
>OMSK01000090.1 GCA_900313725.1 uncultured Bacillota bacterium
TTATTCACCATCAAAACGATATCCTTCTTTCCAAATAGTAGTAATATACTTTGGATTATTAGGATCTTCTTCTATTTGTTCTCTTATCTTTCTAATATGAACATTAAGCGTTCCATCTTGTGTGTATTTATCATTCCATACATTATCAAATAATTCATCTTTAGTAACTAATCTTTGCTTATTATCAATTAAATAAGTAAGTAGTTTATATTCTAATGAAGTTAATTTTATTTCATTATTTTTAACATACACTTTTTTATTTATATAATCCACTTTTAAATTACCATCATCATAATTAGTAGATTCTTGTTTACCATAACGTTTTAAAGTTGCTTTTACTTTAGCAAGTAAAACACCTAATGAATATGGTTTTTCTATATAATCATCTCCACCAATAGTTAGCGCTATAATCTTATCATCATCAGTATTTCTAGCAGATATAAATAATATTGGTATATCTTTATCTTTTCTAATTTCTTTACAAATATCAAAACCAGAACCATCACCTAGATTAATATCTAATAGTATTAATGAAGCACTATTGTTTTTAAAAAATTCCTCATATTCACTTTTACTATAACATACGTATGATTTAACATCAAACATATTTAAATAATCACATGTATTATTTGCTAGTTCAATTTCATCATCTACTATAAGGCAATCATATTTCATAAAATCACTTCCAAACTTATTTTATCATATAATTTAAATAATTAAAACAATACTTGTGTTGCTTATTATATAATACTATGATAATATTGTATTATGAATAATAGTTGTTAGGCGGTTTGTAATATGTTATATAGAATATCAATTTTTTTTAAATCACAAAAATTAAAATTAATGAGTATTAGAACTATAATTTTAAGTGAATTAAAACATGAAAAATCATTTGTAAAAAAAATAATATTAATTCTTCTAATTCCATTTAAAATTATAAAAGTTTTATGTGGTAAAGAAGTCATAATTCCATATGTAGAACTTGTAGTAACAACTTTTTGTAATCTAAAATGTCAAGGCTGTTCAGCATTAATGGAACATTATAAGAATCCTAAGCATATTGATTTAGAAGATAATATTAAATCGATAAAAAGATTAATGGATTTGGGTATTTCAATTAAATCATTAAGACTATTAGGTGGGGAACCATTATGTTATCCAAAATTATATGAATTATTGGAATATTTACAAAAACAAGATAAGATAAATGAAGTAGCTATTGTAACCAATGGAACTATGACTTTAAAAGATGAAAAGTTAATTAATATATTAAAAGATAATAAATTTTGGTTTTCAATTAGTGATTATGGAGAAGTATCAAAAAATTTTAATAATTTAATTAATCAATTAAAAGAAAATAATATAAGATATGTACCACAAAGTTCTAGTTATGAATGGGTAGATTATGGTAATTTTGAAAAAAGAAATAGAAATGAAAAAGAATATATATTACAATATAATAAATGTACACATAGACGTAATAGTTTATTAAATGGTAAATTATTTCATTGTTTTAGATGTTCACATGCGACTAATCTAAAATTTGTTTCATTAATAAAAAAGGATTATATTGATTTGTTTGATGAAAATATTAGTAATAAAAAATTAAAAAAACAATTATATAAATTTATTTATAAATATACACCATATATAGAATCATGTAAGTATTGTGATTGTGGTTTTAATTTAAATATGTTATCAAGAGGAAAGCAAAATGAAAAAAAATAAAATATTAATTCCATTAGTTATTTTGATGTTATTAGTTTATATACTTATAAATAAAAAATCAAATAAATTGAAAATAGGAGATATTGTAATATATAATCCCCCAATTTCAAGTTATAAATACAATGAAAAATATATAAACAATAATAATAATGTAATAACACTTTCTAATAATGATAAAAAACTTAAGATAACTAAATGGAAAGTATTAAATATAAATAAAAATAAAATAGAATTAGTACCATATAAAATACCATCATATGAATTATATATATATGGTCCACAAGGATATAATAACGGAGTATATATATTAAATGAAATATGTAGTAAGTTATATAGTGATAAAAATATTACGGCTAGAAGTATTAATGTAGAAGATATAGAAAAAATTATATATAAAAAAGCGTTAGATAATATAAAATCTAAAACAGATTATTTTAAAATTCAACCATCAAAAACAGGCTATATTAAAAATAGCTGGTATCCAACTATATATGAGTTAGAAAAAGATAGTGTAATTGATGATGAAAAAAAAGATGATGGATTAAAATTAAGTGATTCATATGAATTAATTGATAATAATCTAAAAAAAGCTAATAACATAAGACCATATAAAACATACTATAGTACAATTGATTATAATACTACAAAAAAATTACTAGGAGATAAATATGCAAAAATATTAATACCAAATAAAGAATCAACTAATTATTGGGTAGCTACAAGAAGTATAGGTAATGGTGTTGATTCTGCTCATTTTGATCTTAGAAGAATAAATGAGGGTTATTTAAGAGGAGCTCGAGTATTTGATTCAAATAATAAATCAGATGGATTTAAAGCTAATATATTTCCTGTAATAACAGTAGATAAAAAACAAATTAAGAAAACAGATTATTATTATGTATATTAAAAAAGAGGTGGTTAATATGAAGGATAATAAGAAGAAAAATAAAACATGTTTTATACTATATTCAATATCATCAGTGTTATTCGCACTATCAGGAGTATTACTTTTACTAAATGAAAATAGATTAAGTATAGCATATTTTTCTTTAAGTATTTGTTTTATTTGTATAGCATATATGTATTTTAAAAAATATAAGAAGGAAAAATAATGGGAATATTTATTTATGCATTTACTGCGACAGGTAAAACAACAGTAACTAAAAAATATAAAAACATCATTGATATGGAATCAACTTTATATAAATATTTGAATAACATTGATGATGAAACAATAAAAGGCACTAATAGAATACTAAATAAAGAATGGCCTAACAATTATTTTAAAGCTTTAGATGAAGTAAAAGATAAATATGACTATATATTAATATCAGATGAAATATGTAATGAGTATTTAGAAAAAAATGATTATGAATATTGGTGGATATATCCAAAAAAAGAATTGAAAGAGGAATATCTAAAAAGATGTAAAAATAGGGGGAATAATGATACATTTATTCATTATTATGATATAAATTGGAATAAATGGATAGATGAATGTAAGAATGATAAAAAAGCTTCTAAGCATATTGAATTAAAATCCAATGAGTACTTAGAAGATGTAATACCAAATTTAAAGAAGTGATTATATGAAAAAAA
>OMSK01000091.1 GCA_900313725.1 uncultured Bacillota bacterium
GATTAAATCAATATTTCTATCAATTATTTCAAATTCATCTAATACCATTTTATTTTCTTCTTCTGTAAGTCCAATCATTAACTTATCTGCATAATCATTTACCATTTCTTTAGTAAATTTACCCATATTATCACCCTTTCAAAATAAAAAAGGACAGTACTAAAGGAGTCTATTAAAGACGGTACCATCCTCATATTTACTTAATTACATAACGGTATTACCCGAATACTCCTACTAAATTTCAAAGTATTAGCTCAATAGTGTTTTTCATATTAATCTTATTTGTTAGCTCTCACCATTCTAACTCGCTTGTAAACAGTGTTTAATATTACTCTCTATTTCCCTGCATTTCTTCACATATTTTATCAATTTATTATTATTTTGTCAACTATTTTATTAAATCACTAACTTGTATTACACCAACTATAATTAAAGCAGCTAGTAAAGATGTTATTATTATAGTTTTAGCAATACTACCTCTACCATATTGTTTACATTTTACTAAAACAAATTCATCTCTATTAGCATTATAAATATTCTCAATTTGTTTAATTTTATTATATGAATGATTTAAATATAATTTATTAAATTTAGAACCAATTAATATATGTAATAATAACAAGATAACAGCAGTAGAAGCAATTCCTATTATCATTGAATTATATATAAAGAATGTTAATAAAATTACACCAATCATATACATTAATATACCACAACTATATATTTTTCTATATATCAAATAAATACTTCCAAATAATGCTGCTAATGGATTAAATTTTGTAGTTGTATATAAAGCATAATTTTTTCCCATATATTTTTTTATCATTTGTAAATCAAAATCATTTTGTTCTTCAGGTGTTTTCTTTTGTTTTATATGTTCTTTAATAACATCATAATCTATATGTCCTACAAATTCATTGTCACTTTTAATTTTATCTAAATTTACTTCACCTGTAAAATCTAAAACTGTATCATTAACATCACTGTTATCAACACTAGTATCACTATTTTCTACATTATTATCAGTATTAGAATCAAGTAATTTATCTTTACTGAATGTTTTATCTCCAAAAGGTGCATATAAATCTTCTTCATTATTTATACTACTTACATTTTCTTTAGCTGTTAAAGCATTAGAATTATCATTTAATGTTACTACATCATCTAAATTATTATTTTTCTTTACCATTCTAATCCCTCTATTCTATATATAATAATACTATTTTTTTTAATTTAAGTAAAGAATTTTACAAATAAAAAGAAAAAAATTAGTTTTTTCAAACTAATTTTAGTCAAACATTTTGTGTGCTATATCAATAACTATTGTAGCACAAATACAAATTGAAGCAACTGTAATAAATAATTTTTCTTTAGCAACATCTCCAACTTCTTTAATTCCTTCATAAAGAATTAAATACATAAAGATTGTTCCGAACATAGAAATATAACTTCTAATATAACCAAATACTTCTCCATCAAAGAATACAATTATTGAATTTGCTAAATTAGCAAGTAATACTACTGACAAAGCAATTCCAACTGTTGTAATCATTTGTTTAACTGTTGCAGTTCCTTTGAATAGTTTTGTAACAATTAAGTATCCAATTAATGCGATTGCTGCATATTCAACTAAGCTATATGCAAATGTTTTAAAGAATTCTGATACATAATCAGGTTTAGCTGGTCCAAAAGATCCTCCTGATAATGCTGCATTTAGATAATCTCCTAAATCACCAGAATTGAATTTACTTCCTGATGTAGCTTCAAAAATATTTTTTAATGTTGCTATTTTATATAATCCAGTACTGATAGCTGTTGCTACTATCATAATTATTCCTGATACAAATTTGTTATCACAAACAAATTCTTTAATTGCTTCAAATGGTTTTGTAAATATTTTTTTGAAAATATTTAAACAATCCATAAAGCTTTCTTTTACATCTACAGTTTCAGTAGTTGTAGTTGTAGTTTTTGTTTCTTTTTTAGTTTCTTCTTTACATTTTGGACATTTACCATCTTCTAATGGTGATCCACATTTTGTACAAAATTTTGCCATTTTAATCTCTCCTCCTAATAACTATAATGACTGAAATATGACACTATACTTCTAATATTTGATAAAACAAATTCTGATTTACCGATTTTATAAGTTAAGTAAACATTGTCTGATCTATCTTTCTTAGAATATTCTTTCTTCTCGTCCCCATTTTTATACTCAACTTTATAATCATATTTAATTCTTGCTGTTACGCTTAATTCATCATTTGAAATACTATAATATGTAATATTAACATCATTTATTTTTATTTCTTTTAATTTGTTATAATCAGATAATGCAGATTGTTTTAGATTTGCATATTTATCTCTAATATCATCACGATAATCTTCATTAAATTTTTCTTCAATATCTTCAAAACTTTTATCAGCTATTACAGCATCATAAATTGTTGTTAAATTATCTTTTACAGATTTTTTAATAGTTTCTTCTGTTTTCTTATCAAGTTTTAAACTACTTGATGATATTGAACCATAATTTCCATTTACTTTATATTCTCCTGTTAATACTATTCCTGATTTTAATTTTGCAGTTATTTTATGTGTTCCTTTTAAAATACTTGGAATTTTATATGTGTCTGTATATGTATTACTTGTTTTATATTTGTCTTTAATTTCTATTCCATCAATTGTTGGTTTTGCACCTTTTGGTACAGATATTGAATAATCATTAGCAACTAAATCACTACTATCAACTACCCAATTATCAAAGAATAAGAATTTTTTATTTTTACTCTTAACTAATTTAATAGTTTTATAATATTCTTTTGATGATCCTTTTTTAATATATTTGATTGTTATTGATTTACTTAAATCATCTGTTTCTTTAATACCTAGTGCTTTTTCAAGTTGACTCTTTGTTGGATTTTTTTCAATTTTGTAATTTTCTAGATCTATTTTTTCTTCATCTTTTAATGCTTCTTTAAGTAATTTTTTACTTACAAATTCACTTTCATCTAGTTTAATTACTTTGCATATTTTGTTAGCATCCTTACTTGCATATGCTTTAAAATACTTAATAGCTACCTTTTCAGGTGTAAATACGCTACTTAAATATACATAAGCACCTACTAAGATTGCTACTACAGCAACAATTCCCCCGATAAGTAATTTTGTACCTTTACTCATAGGCTTTTTAGCTACTTTTTCAGTAACTTCTTTTTTAGTTTCAACTTTTTCTTTTTTAGGTTCAGCTTTTTTTGCTTCTTCTGCTTTTATAGCATGACCACATTCTTCACAAAAAGTTGCTCCTTTTTTGTTTTTTGCTCCACATTCTTCACAAAACACTTTATCTTTCCTCCTCTATTAAATTTTAATATTGTTTTTATTTAATGTCAATATTCGTTGACATTTTTTTTACAACTTTCCAATTTAAAATCCACTTCTTTTAAATAGTTTTTCCAATTCTTCTTTACTATAATAAATTACTGTTGGTCTACCATGTGGACAATTAAATGGATTCTTACATTTTCTTAAATCTTTAACTATTTCTTCCATTTCTTCCATTGTAAGAATCGTATTTGCTTTTACACTCATCTTACAAGCAACAGTTGCGGATATATGATCGTAAAATCTATCTAAATCAAAATTCTTTTCTCTTTTTATAACCATATCAATTAATTCTTTAATAACTGTTTCTAGTTCTCCATTATGAACCCAAATAGAAGATTGTAACCATATTGGATGTGATTTAATTATAATTGAATTAATTCCAAATTCTTCTATATTAAATCCCATATCTGTTAACATAGATAAGTTTTCTTTTAATATAATATACTCATCATTTGAAAATTCTATTGTAATAGGAACTAACAAATCCATACTCTTGTTATCTCTATTACTCATCTTTTCTCTTACTATTTCATAATTAACTCTTTCTTTAGCTGCATGTTGATCCATTACATACATTCCTGTTTCATTACGACAAATTATATATGTAGCAAGTACTTGACCAACTACTTCCATATATGGCATTTTATCAGTTTGAAGATTAACTTCTTCTTCTTTTGCTTCTTTAGTTATTATTGTATTATCTAATTCATCATTTATAAATAATTCTTGTTGTTCACTTTCATAAGGATTTTTGTATTCTTCTTTTTCATATTTTGGTTCTTCTTCACTTATATTTAAATTTAATTCATATTGTTCAGGTTTAGGATATACTTTTTCTTTAGCTTCAACTATTGGTATTAAATTAATATCTTTAATCGCATCTAATATTGAATTTCTTACTAATTCACATAATTCTTCAAATTTAGAAAATTTAACATCCATTTTAGTAGGATGGATATTAACATCTACTAATGTTGGATCTACTTCTATATTAATTACTGTAATAGGATATCTATTATCAGGTTTATATGAATGATATGCTTCATTTATGATTCTATTTAATTCTACGTTTCTAACAACACGATTATTAACTAATGTTACCATTCCATTTTTATTTGATCTATGTACTTCTGGTTTAGAAACAAATCCAGATATTGTATAATCTTCATTTTCACCACTTATTGGTACCATTCTTTTTGCTATATCAACACCATAAATAAATTTAATATTCTTAAGTAAATTATTTGAACCATCTGTATTTAATAATGTATTACCATCAGATATTAAGCTAAATTTTATTTCTGGATGAGTTAATGATATTTTATTAACATAATCAGTTATATTAGCAAGTTCTGTATAATAACTCTTTAAATGTTTTAATCTTGCTGGAGTATTAAAGAATAAATTTTTAACTGTAATAGTTGTACCTTGTCTTAAATCTGATTCTTTTACTTCTTCAATTTTTCCACCTATTACAATTACTTCTGTACCTACTTTACCATTACTAGTTTTTAAAGTTACTTCTGATACACTTGAAATAGAAGCAAGTGCTTCACCTCTAAAACCTAATGTTTCTATATTAAATAAATCATCTACTGTTTTTATTTTACTAGTAGCATGAAGTCCAAAACACATAACAGCATCATCTTTATCCATACCAATACCATTATCTGTTACCTTTATCATTGTAGTACCAGCATCTTTTACTTCTATTTTTATTTCAGTACTTTCAGCATCTATACTATTTTCTACTAATTCTTTTACAACATTCATGCATCTTTCTACTACTTCACCAGCAGCTATTTTATTAGATAGTAATTCATCCATTACATGTATTTTTCCCATACTACTCACCTATTTAATTATACTATAAAACAAAATAAAAAGAAACTA
>OMSK01000019.1 GCA_900313725.1 uncultured Bacillota bacterium
GAATTTGAATTATATGATAAAGAACCATATATTAATAAAAAAAATATAAAAGAATTCTTATCTACATTAACATATCCATTATATTTTTTAGATTTTGAAACATTTCAAATGTCTATACCTAAATATGATGGTATAAAACCATATATGCAGATACCATTTCAATATTCATTACACTATATAGAAAAAGATAAGTTAGAACATAAAGAATATTTAGCACAACCAGATGTAGATCCTAGAAGAGAATTAGCAGAGTCATTAGTAAAAGATATACCTATGAATGTTTGTACATTAGCATATAATATGAGTTTTGAAAAAACTGTTATAAAGAATTTAGCAACCCTATATCCTGATCTAAAAGACCATTTAATGAATATTCATGATAATATGAAAGATTTAATGATTCCTTTTAAAAATAGAGATTATTATACAAAAGAAATGCATGGTTCATTTTCTATTAAATATGTTTTACCAGCTTTATTTCCAAATGATCCGAGTTTAGATTATCATAATCTAGATTTAATTCATAATGGTAGTGAAGCAATGAATGAATTTGCGAATATGGGTAAATTAAAAAAAGAAGATCAAGAATACTTAAGAGAAAGATTATTAAGATATTGTGAATTAGATACATATGCAATGGTAAAAATATGGGAAAAATTAAAGGAAATAGTGTAATGCTATTTCCTTTTAAAATTTGACAAAATGATAAAAAAATGTTAATATATCCCACAAATTGAGGGGATAATATGGAATATTATATAAAATTATTCGAATTATTTGCTAAATCAACTGGAAGAAGAATAAATAAAGATAATTATATGAAAATGTACCAATTATTAAAAGGTGAATTTTTACAATGGTTAAATGTATATAAAAAAATAACTTTTGAATATAGAGAATACTTAGAACAATATTATAATATTAATTTAGAAGATGAATCGGTTGCCGAATTAGGTAAATGTAATCTTGATTCAGTAGTAAGAGATGATGCAGTAATGATAACACCTTATGGTCATTCATTTACAGATTTATACCATAAAGATTCAAAATTAATTGTTACAGAAAAAGATATTAAAATTGATTTTGGATATTGTGTTGAAAATGCTATTGGTATAAATTTATATATAACACAAAACCCATATCTATATACAAATGTAATGTCAGATTTAAAAAAAATAAGTGATTACCATAATATAAATATAATATTAGGTATGTATGGTAAAATATATGATGAGGATAAAGATTCTAAAATAAAAATATTAAAACAATTTAAAAGAGGAATTGATAAGAGAAATCAATTTGAATTAGATTATAATACAAGTAGAGATAACTATTTTTGTACAATAACTAGAAAATAGTTATTTTTTTTGTCACTTTAATGTCACTTATGTTTAATATACTTATTATGGAGGGAAGAAATATGGCAATTTTAAAAGTTGAAAAATTAAATAAAATTTATGGAAAAGGAGACAATAAAGTAGTTGCAGTAGATAATGCATCTTTTGAAGTAGAAAAAGGTGAATTTGTCGCAATAGTAGGTGCATCTGGTTCAGGTAAATCAACACTTCTTCATTTAATTGGAGGAGTAGATAAACCTACAAGTGGTAAGGTAATTATTGATGGTGTAGATCTATATAAAATGAGTAGTGATGAAATATCAATATTTAGAAGAAGACAAATAGGATTAATATACCAATTTTATAATTTAATACCAATATTAAATGTTAAAGAAAATATTACATTACCAATTGAATTAGATTCAAATAAAGTAGATAAAGAAAGATTAGATGAAGTATTAAAACTACTTAATTTAAAAAATAGGGAAACACATTTACCTAATGAATTATCAGGTGGACAACAACAAAGGGTAGCAATAGCAAGAGCAATTATTAATAATCCAGCTATTATACTTGCAGATGAACCTACTGGTAATCTAGATAAAAATTCTAGTGAAGAAATTATTTCATTATTAAAATTATCTAATAAAAAATATAAACAAACTATTATTATGATTACACATGATTTAGAAATAGCGTCTAATGCTGATAGAGTTATTACAATTGAAGATGGTAAAATTATTAAAGATGAAAGGAATTAATTATGAAAGTATTAAATAATTTCACTTTAAAAAATGTTAAGTTAAATAAAAAAAGAAGTATTGTTACTATCGTTGGAATAGTTTTATCAGTTGCTTTAATTTGCGCAGTAACAGGTATGTTTTCTTCATTTACAAAAACTATTCAAAATGCAGTAGTTAAAAGTGAAGGTGATTATCATGCGATGATTACTGATGTTGCTAAAGAAGATTTAAAATACTATATGTATAATCATGATGTAAAAAAATATTATGTAGAAAAAGCTATTGGAATGGCAGAAGAAAATAGCTTTCCGGTACTTGCTTATGATCAAAATGAATTAGATACAATGTATTTAGAAAAAGGAAGATTACCTAAAAATGAAAATGAAATAATTGTATCTAGTGAATCTAAATATAAATTAAATGAAAATATTTCGTTAAAAACTTATGTAATTCCGGATAACTATAAAGATTTACTTGATAATCCAGAATTTGTAGATAAAAGAGAACAATTTATTCAAACATTAAATTATAAAGTAGTAGGACTTTATAATTCTGATTATGGAATTGTAGGAGCTATTACTAAATTAGAAAATTATGATAAAGTATTAAATATTAAATTGGTTTACAAAAATATTAGAAATACTTATAAAATAACAAATAAAATAAAGAAAAATTATGAAGTTCAATATAATAGAGATTTGCTTATGTGGAATGGTGTTTCTAATAATGATAATACAATGATGACTTTATATTTAATTGTTGGTATTGTACTTGGTATTATTGTTGTAACAAGTGTCTTTGTAATAAGAAACAGTTTTGAAATATCTATAACAGAAAAAATGAAACAATTTGGTATGCTATCAAGTATAGGGGCAACTAAAAAACAAATAAGAAAATCAGTATTATTTGAAGGATTTTTATTAGGTATTATTGGTATTCCATTAGGTATATTACTTGGATATACTGTAATACATATATTAATATTATTCACTAATACTTTATTATCAGATATGATATCTGGTACTGATAAATTTGTTGTAGATATTCCTTTATTTGCGATTATTTTATCAATAGTATTAGGCGCAGTTACAATATTATTATCATCATTAAAATCAGCTATAAAAGCATCAAGAGTATCACCTATAGTCGCAATAAGATCAAATAATGATATTAAAATTAAGAAGAAAAAATTAAAAACTCCTAAATTAATATCTAAAATATTTGGTATAGGTGGAGTAATATCTTATAAAAATTTAAAAAGAAATAAAAAGAAATATCGTACTACTGTTATATCATTAGTAGTAAGTATATCAATATTTATAGCATTATATTTCTTTACAAATTCATTATTTAAAGTATCAGGATTATTCTACAAAGAAAGTTATTATAATGTAAATGTACGTTTGATTGCGGATGAAAAATTAAAAAATGATGCTTATAATAGAATTATTAAGTTAGATAATATTGATGATTATGCTATATGGAGTAATAAAAAATTAACATTAAAAGATGGATATAAAACAGATAATATTGAATCAAATAATGATATAGAATTATATTCAATAGGAAATAATGAATATAGAAAATATTTAAAAAAATTAAATTTAAAATATGAAGATGTTAAAGATAAAATAATATATATTGAAAATACAACTGAAAAAGATAGTAAAACTAAAAAAATAATAAAAGCATTCAAATTTAAAGAAAAAGATACTTTAACATTTTATAATAGTAATAATAAAGAATATAATATAGAAGTAGCTAAAATTACTAAGAACAATAGCTTTGATTTATATTTATTAAATGATGGTAGAGGAACATTTATTATTAGTAATGAATTATATAATAGTATAAATGAAACAGGATATATCTATAATTTACATTTAAAATCAAATGATCCAGATAAATTAGAAAGAGATATTGAAAAATTAGATATAGAAAATATTAATATAGAAAACTATTCTAGAATCGCAAGACAAATGAATAAAATGGTTTTATGGATTTCAGTATTCTTATATGGATTTATCATTGTTATTACCTTAATTGGTGTAACTAATATCTTTAATACTATAACTACTAGTATGTCATTAAGAAGTAAAGAATTTGCTATGTTAAAAAGTGTTGGTATGACAAATAAAGAATTTAATCGTATGATTAGATTAGAAAGTATTCTATATGGATTAAAATCATTAGTAATTGGATGTACAATAGGTACAGGTTTAGCATATCTAATGTATAAGTCTTTTTCAAGAACAATTGACTTTGGATTTGATATACCAATAAATGCTATGATAATATCAACTATATTTATATTCTTAGTAGTAGGTATTACTATGAAATATTCATTAAATAAAATTAATAAACAAAATATAATAGAAACAATAAGAAGAGATAATATTTAATATTATTTCTTTTTTTAAATAAATTTGTATAAAAAATATTGTAGATTTAACAAATTTGTTAAGCAAAATTGCTAAATTAGTATTTTTTTAACTAAAAAAAAGTAAAATCTGTGTTTTGACATTTAAATATATTTCTATTATTATTTGTTTTGATGGAGGTATTTATGACAAATAATCTTACAGTAGAGAATATAAACATAGAAGATATGATATATGAGGTAAGAGGGAAACAAGTTATGTTGGATTTTGATTTAGCTAAATTATATGAATGTACAAATGGAACTAAAGATATAAATAAAGCAGTTAAAAGAAATATAGAAAGATTCCCTGAAGACTTTTATTTTCAATTAAATGGTGATGAATACAAAAAATTGCGGTTCCAGATTGGAACTGCAAATATTAAAACTATGTCTAGAACACTACCTCATGCTTTTACAGAAGAAGGAGTATCTATGTTATCAGGGGTACTAAATACTAAAAAAGCTAAATTAGTAAGTATTGATATAATGCGTGCTTTTGTAAAAATGAGAAAATTTATTAAAGGTAATTTGCTTGAACAACAATATATAAATAATTTAGTATTAGAACATGATAATGAAATAAAATTATTACAGGAAACATTTAACAAATTAGAAGAAAAAGAATTAAAAAATAAAATATTTTTTAATGGTGAAATATTTGATTCATATTTAGAAATAATAAAAATATTAAATAAAGCTAAAAAAGAAATAATTATAATAGATAATTATGCTGATGAAACATTACTGGAAATAATATCAAAAATAGATAAAAAAGTAATCTTAATAACTAATAAGAAAATATTAAAAGATATAGATATAAATAAATATAATAAACAATATCATAATTTAACTATAATAAATAATAATGTATTTCATGATAGATTTATTATAGTAGATAAAAATATTATCTACCATTTGGGCTCATCTATTAATCATTTAGGTACTAAAATATTTGGTATAAATATAATAGAAGAGGAGTCTATAAAACAATTATTATTAAATAAAATAAATAGTATATGCTCTATCTAAATATACCAATTTATGATATAATATTTTATGGTGGTTTTGATGAAGATACTAATAGTAGAAGATAGTTCAATTATATCTAAAGGTTTAAAACATTACCTAGAAAGTGAAAAATATAGTGTTGATATATCAAATACTTATCAAGATGCATTAAATACATTAGATAAGAATTATGATTTAGTAATACTAGATATAACACTACCAGATGGTAATGGTTTTGATTTGTGTAAATATATAAAAACAGAATATAATTATCCAGTAATATTTTTAACCGCTAAAGATACAGAAGACGATATAGTAACAGGATTAGAACTTGCTGATGATTATATTGTTAAACCATTTTTAAATAGAGAACTATTAATGAGAATTAAAAAAATACTAAAAAATAGTATTAAAAGTGATCATATTAAAATAGACTTAGAAAGATATGAAGTATATAAAGATGATAAATTAATTAATTTAACTTCTTTAGAATTTAAATTATTCTTATTACTTATGAATAATAAAAATAAAGTTGTATCTAAAGAATTATTATTAGATAAAATTGAAGAAGAAACTGGTAATATGGTATATGATAATACATTAAGAGTTTATATAAAAAGAATAAGAGAAAAATTTGAAGATGAAAATATTATTAAAGCAGTAAAGGGAATAGGATATATACTAGATGAAAAAGAAGATAATAATTAATTCTTTACTTCTTATATTTACTCTTATAATTAACTATAATATAAATTCAAATTATTATCATAAAAGTAATGAAATAGTTAATCAAAATATAACCGCTATTATAGAAAGTAATAAATCAGGAGAAGATATCATATCCATAATAAATAATAATTCAAGTAGTGATGTATTAGAAAAATATGGTATTGATAAAAGTAAGGTATCTTCTATTAATAAACTAAATAAAGAATATCAACATCACTTAATAATTAGTTCTATATTGATAGTTATTATATATATTATTATAACTTTATTAGAATTAATTTATGAAAAAAATAATAAAAATAAAATAAATAAAATTGTTAAAATGTTAGATAGAATAAATCATAAAGAATATAGCTTAGATATTGATGAAAACAGTGAAGATGATTTATCTAATTTAAAAAATGAAATATATAAAATAACATTAATGTTAAAAGAAGATTCATTAATCAAAGCAGAAGAACAAGAAAATCTAAAAAATAATCTAGCATCTATTTCTCATCAACTTAAAACTCCATTAACAGAAATATCTATATTAATAGATAATATGTTAGATACTGATATGGATGAAAAATTAAGATGTGAATATTTAAATGATATAAAAACAACAATATTTAATATGAATTTTTTAATAATAACAATTCTTAAAATATCTAAGTTTGATGCTGGTATGATTAAATTTAAAAAAGAAGAAATTGAAACAACTAAGTTAGTTGAAGATGTTAAGTTTAGACTTAAAAATTTATTAGATTTAAAAAATATCAATGTTAATTTAATAGGAAAAAATATCAAATTTATAGGAGATTATAATTGGGAAGTAGAAGCTATAACTAATATAGTTAAAAATTCAATTGAGTATTCTAATAATAATTCCAATATTGATATTTTAGTATCAAACAATAATTTTTATACAAAATTAATTATAAAAGATTATGGTAGTGGTATAGATAAAGAAAAAATAAAATATATCTTTGAAAGATTTTATAAAGTAAATGAAGAAGTAAATAGTTTTGGAATAGGACTATCACTTGCTAAATCAATAATTGAAAATGATAATGGATTTATAAAAGTAAAATCTGAAATTGGTAGTGGAACAACATTTGAAATAAAATATATGAAGAGGTGAGGTATGTTAAAAGTAGAAAACGTAACAAAATATTATGGAAAATTTAAAGCAGTAGATAATTTATCATTCTCTGTTAAACCTGGGGAAATATTTGGATTATTAGGTGTTAATGGAGCTGGTAAAACAACAACATTTAGAATGATTATGGGATTACTTGAACCAACAGAAGGGAAAATTACACTAAATGATAAACCTATTGATTATAGTGTAACTGATGATATAGGTTTCTTAACAGAAGAAAGAAGTTTACTTACTAAATTAACTGTAAAAGAACAAGCTATTTTTTATGGTAATTTAAAAAGTATGAAAGATAAAGATATTTTAAATAGATTAGATTATTTACTTGATAAATTTGAAATAAAAGAATATAAAAATAAAAAAATAAAAGAATTATCAAAAGGTAATCAACAAAAAATACAATTTATTATGGCGATTTTAAATGAGCCAAAACTACTTATATTAGATGAACCTTTTTCTGGATTAGATCCATTTAATGTAGAATTATTTAAAAAAGAAATAATTGAAATGAGTAAAAAGGGTAGTATGATTATCTTCTCATCTCATAGAATGGAACATGTCGAATTATTTTGTAAAAAACTAGCAATTATACTAAAAGGCAAAACTGTATTAGAAGGATATTTATCTGATATAAAACGTGATTATAGAAAGAAAAATATCTTTATTAAAGGTGATATAGATATAGATGAAATTAAAAGTATAAAAGGTGTTATCGATGTGGTTAAAACTGCAGAACAATATGAGGTAAAAATAGAATCAGATGAAATAGTTGATAAGGTATTTAGTAAAATAAAAAATAGTAAAAATATTACTAAATTTGTTGTAGAAGAAGCATCATTAAATGAAATATTTGTATCGAAAGTAGGTCATGCATATGAAAAATAAACTATGGTTTTTAGTACAAAATAGTTTTAATCGTAAAGTAAAAAATAAATGGTTTATGATTGCAAATGCTATATTACTTGTAGTATTAGTCGCATTATTTAATATTGATACAATTATTTCTAAATTAGGTGGAGACTTCAACGAAAAAACAAAAATATATGTAATAGATAATGCCAATAGTTATGATTTGATAAAAACAAATATAGATAGTTTTAGTAAAGAAAGTAATATTACTAATTTTAAAGTAATAAAAACAAATAAAACTAAAAAAGAATTAAAGAAAAACTTAAAAGAAAGTGAATATATAATTGTATTAAATGAAGATTCAGAAGATTTTTTAGATGTTACATTGATAACAACAGGTTATATTGATACATTAAATTATCAAGTTCTTAATACAGCTATTAATAATACCAAAGTCGCACTAGCAATAGAAAAATCAAATATAAATCCAGAATTACTTAATAATATTTATAAACCTGTAGAATTAAAAAGAGAATATTTAGATGAAACAAAAAAATCAGAAGAAGAATCACAAGAAATGATAATGACAACCGTATTTCCAATTGTTATTTTACCATTCTTTATGTTATCAATATTCTTAGTACAAACAATAGGGTCAGAAATAAATGATGAAAAAACAACAAGAGGAATGGAAATAATAATATCAAATGTATCTTACAAAATTCATTTCTTAGCTAAAATAATAGCATGTAATTTATTTATATTTATGCAAGCTGCTTTATTATTTGTTTATTCAGGTATAGGATTTTTAGTTAGAAAACTAACAACTAATCCGGTAAGTAGTGGAGTAGAAAAACAAATATCTAATATATTAGATAGTATAAATAAAACAGGTATATTTGAAAAATTAGGAATCATTATTCCAATAGTATTATTACTAATGATACTTACATTTATTGCTTATTCGTTATTAGCAGGAATACTTGCTTCAATGACTACAAATGCTGAAGATTTAAGTCATTTACAATCACCAATAATTGTAATATCATTAGCTGGGTACTATTTAGCAATGATGGCAGGGGTATTTAAAGGGGCAATCTTTATAAGAATATTATCTTATGTACCTTTTATATCCGCTATTTTATCTCCATCATTACTAGTACTTGGTCAAGTAGGAATAATAGATATATTAATATCTATATTAGTTATGGTATTAACAATATTCTTGTTTGTAAAATATGGACTTAGAATTTATAAAGAGGGAATATTAAATTATACATCTAAAGACTTATGGAAAAAGATGTTTAAAGCATTAAAGAATTAGTAAAAAACTAATTCTTTTTTTATATCTTGTAATATTATATTATATTGAAAAATAATATAAAATGTGATATACTTTTAATTGTTATTAATGAGGTGATTTTTTTGAAAAAGGAAACAAAAAAAACAACTAAAAAAGTAGAAGAAGAAATAAAAGAAAAAGAATTATTAGAAAAAGAACCATTAAAAAATAGAATAAAAAATTTCATGGTTAGTTTTAAAAATTGGTCTAAAAAATATGTAAGTACTAATGTATTATTTATGACATTTGTTATAACATCATTAATAAATGCTTATTTACTTAGATATTTTACAGTAAAAAACTATTTTAATATAAAACCAATAATAGCTGATTTATCAGTTATCTTAATAGTAGGTTCAATAGGATATTTACTTAAACCAAAACATCAATTTAAATATTTCTTTTCATGGGCTATTGTATTTACACTAATATGTGTTATAAATTCAGTATATTTTACTAATTTCTTATCATTCGCATCATTCTCATTACTTAAAGCTTCAACACAAGTTATTGGAGTAAGTGATGCGGTTACTAAAAATATAATGGAGATAAAAGATTTCTTTTATGTATATCAAATACTTGCAATGATATTTGTGCATAAATTTTTAAAAAAGAAAAAATATTATGATAGAGTATCAAAAATAGAAAATGGTAAAGTAAGAGCAATTAATACATTAGTAGTTGGAGTAATTTTTTTAGGTATGTTTATTTCATTACTTACTTCAAGAGATATTTCTAGACTTGGAAAGCAATGGAATAGAGAATCAATAGTAATGGAATTTGGTATATATACATATCAATTAAACGATTTAAATTCTACCGTAAAAGCATCCTTAAATCCATTATTTGGATATGATAAGAGTGCTAAAGAATTTAGAGAATTCTATGATAATAGAGAAGTAGAAAAATCAAATAATAAATATACTAATATGTTTAAAGGTAAAAATGTATTAGTAATACATGCTGAAAGTATTCAAAATTTCGCACTAGATGTTGAATTTAATGGAGTACCAGTCGCACCAAATCTTAAAAAATTATCTAAAGAAGGATTATATTTTTCAAACTTCTATTCAGAAGAAAGTGTTGGTACAAGTAGTGATACAGAATTCACATTCGCATCAAGTTTAATGCCATCATCAAGTGGTACAGTATTTATGAATTATTTTAATAGAGATTATCCAACAATTCAAAAAAAATTAAAAGAAAAAGATTATTATACATTTAGTATGCATGGTAATAATTGTTCATTCTGGAATAGACAAACTATGCATAAGAGCTTAGGATATGATGATTTTTATTGCCATAAGAAAGATTATGATATAGATGAAACAATCGGACTTGGATTATCAGATAAATCATTCTTTAGACAATCAGTACCAATATTAGAAAAAATAAATAAAGAACATAAAAATTGGTATGGAACACTTATAATGCTTACTAATCATACACCATTTACAGATATTGATGAGGTAAGTGATTATAAAGTAACAAAAACAGTAGAAATAGAAAATGATAATGGAGAAAAAGAAACTGTTGAAAGAAAATACATGGAAGGTACTGTATTAGGTAGTTACTTTAAATCAGTTCATTATGCTGATGAGGCATTAGGTCAATTACTTGCTGATATGGATGAAAAAGGATTACTAGATAATACAATTGTAGTTATTTATGGAGATCATGATAATAAAATTAAAAAATCAGAATATAATAGATTCTACAATTATGATGCTGAAACAGATTCAATGATTAAGAAAAATGATGAAAGATATACAAATGTAGATTACTATTTCTATGAATTAAATAGAAAAGTACCATTCATTATTTGGTCAAAAAATAAAAAATTAGAAACAGAAGTTACTAAAGTAATGGGTATGATAGATGTTCAACCAACTCTTGGTAATATGCTTGGATTTAGTAATGAATATGCATTAGGACATGATATATTCAATATTGATGAGAATGTAGTAGTATTCCCAAGTGGTAACTGGTTAACTGATAAAATGTATTATAGTCAAAGTAAAAGCGCTGGAAAAATATTAAATTCAGATGAAACAGTTGCTGAGGACTATATTAAAAATAATAATAAGTATTCTGAAAAAATAATCAAAATATCTAATGATGTAATAATATATGATATGATAAAAAAACAAAGAGAATCACAAAATACTATAAAAGAAGCTAAATAATTTAGCTTCTTTTAGTTGACAATTACTATAACTTGTGTTAGTATTAATAAGCAACACGAAAAAGATTAGAGGTAATTAAATTGAAAAAAACATTTACAGAAGAAGATCAAACATTAATTGATTTTACAAAAGAATTAATATCACAATATAATGAATCACTAAGTAGTGAATTAAAACATATGAACACAAAAGTTAATTTAAATGATTCATATGAAAGATTAGTATATTATGATAATGGAAAAGAAAGTAAAAAATACATTGATGATGTATTAAAAAGTATGGAAAATGAAATAAGTGAGAGTATTAATAAAAATAATATTAAAGATATTAATAAATATACAATATTATATATAATTAACGTTTTAAAACGTATTAATATTCAATCTGAAATTATAAATGATTTTGTTGATTATTTATATAGACAAAAAAATAATCAACAAGGTATATATAGAAGAAAATATGACTTAAATATTGCGGATAATAGAGATTTATATTTTACAAGAGATTGTTTAAAAATAGATTATGTTAAACTATCAGAACCTATATCAAGTCATATAAAAAGTGTTGATGAAAATCAAACAGATGGATTCTATATGTTATTAAATGATTTAAAACTAATTAGTAAAGAATTAGATACTGATTATAAAGAAGAATATAAAGTAAGATCAATTGGAAGAAAGAAAAACAGATAATTCTGTTTTTTTTATGATATAATTATTTTGGATGTGGTTATATGTTTTATAGTAATATTTTTAATTATATAAAAAAATATGGTGATATTTCATTTGAAGATAAAGAATTTAATGAAATAGATAATACAATATTATCATTATTAGCGTATTTAGATTTTGAAAATTATAAAAAATCTACATTAGAAATAATAGGGAAGGATTATTTAAAAAATCAAAAATTAAAAGAAGCATCTAAATGTGGTTTTTCAAAAAAAGATGCTTATAAAGTATTATCAAAAATAGTTAATAAAAAAAGATATAAAAATATAGTATTACTAGATTGTGAATCGAATAATACTAATATGCAATTTAAAGCAATGACATTTAAAATAAATAAGAAGTTAATATATATATCATTTTCTGGTACAGATCAATACATATATAGTTGGAGAGAATCATTTTATTTATTATCTTCATTTTTAGTACCAGCTCATTATGAAGCAATTAAATATGTAAAAAAACATGTAAAACTATTTGGACCTAAAGTTATTTTAGGTGGACATTCTAAAGGTGGTAATTTAGCTCTTATATCAAGTATATATTTAAATAGATTAAAAAAATTTAAATTAAATAAAATTTATAATAATGATGGACCTGGATTAAGAAAAGAAGAATATAAATCAAGAAAATATCAACAAATAAAAAAGAAATATATTCAAATAATTCCACATAATAGTATTTATGGAGTATCACTTTTAAATGAAAACCATCACGTAATTAAATCTAAAAAAATAAGTTTCTTTAGTCATTCAGTTACATCATGGTGTGTTAAAGGTGATAGATTTGTAGAAGACACTTTATCTAAAAAACATGATAAATTAGAAGATAAATTACAAATATGGATTGATAATCATTCAGAAAAAGAAAGAAAAAAAATAATTGATACTATATTTGATGCTATAGAAAAATGTGAAATAGAAGATATAACTAATTTAAAAAAAATAAAAAATATTGTAAAACTAATAAAAGAATTAAGACAAATTGATGATGAATCAAAAGAATTAGCAATTAGTTTTATTACAACAATAATAAAAGCCTAGTTAACTAGACTTTTTTTTAAGTATTCTTTTGATTTTTTCTATATCATTTGGTCTATTTATAATAAAATCATCATTTTTTCTTTTATCTGAAATATACCAATTTTTCGCATATAATAAAGCATTACATCTAATAAGTTGTTTTTTAGATAAAATTATTATAGGATCATCATCTTTTAACCATCCAGTTGCTTTATCCATAATAAGTTCCCAATGCTTTTTATAATTAAAAGATGGTTTTATATATAAATTCGATATCTTATTTTCTTTAATTGATCTTTTTAAATTTACAAAACCGATTATATTATGATTTTTCATTAAAAATATAATATTTCTATCAGAATCTAATCCAGGTACTAGCTTGTTATCAAACCATTCAATATAATCTGGATATTCTTGTTCCATAATTGTTCTAACTTCATCAATAACAAATTCTACGTTGATATTTTGCTCTTTTAAGCTTTGAATATCCGTACATATTATATCTTTCATATAACCACCGCAAGCTATTATATCATATTTATTTTTTTTTGCCAAATTTATATTCTTCAAATGTAATTTTATGTTCATAAATGTATTTTGCAACCTCATTTCCAACGTATCGATAATGCCATGGTTCATATTTAAAACCTGTTATATATTCTTTACCTTTAGGGTATCTTAAAATAAAACCATATTTATGTGCATTATTCTTCATCCAATTAAATTCCTTTGATTTTTCAAATAAATTATAATCATAATTTGATCCTTCTACATCAATAGCTAAACCTGTTTGATGTTCAGAATGACCTGGTTTAGCACTACACATTAAAGCATAATCTAATCCTTTTTCTAAAACATAATAACTAAATAGTTTATCCTGATATTCATAACTTCTATATCCCGATACAATAATAATTCTAAAACCTAGTTTTTTAGCATCTTTACTTAGTTTGTAAAAAGAGTAGGCAGCATTCTTTTTTAAATATTTATCTTTATTAGAATAATTAATATCTAATTTAACTAAGTCATTTGGGATATAATTACTTTTAAGCCTATTATTTTTATTAACTAATACTAAGTCATTAGGATTATCAATCACATTAATTTCTTTATAAAAATGACATCCTGTAGTACATAATATGTAAATTATTATAAAAATATACCTTTTCATATAATATTATATGCTAAAAAAAAGAATAGTTTAACTATTCTGATTCTACTTCTTTATTAGCATCTTTTCTTAAAGTTCTTAATTCTCTAGCACTCATTACAACTTTTTCACCATTTTCAAGTGTTACTTTTTGTAAATTTGGTTTTTGAGCATGTTTTGTAGCTCTTAATGAGTGTGATCTTCTATTACCAAATAAAGGTTTTTTTTCAGTTACTTTCTTTGCCATATTAATCCCTCCTATATAAAGAATTTGTCTCACGCTTTATAATTTTACTATATTTTGGCTAATAAGTCAATTATTTATGGAAAAAATTAATATTTTTTAACTCTAATTATAAATAATTTATCAACACTAACATCAAGTGCTTTAGATAATTTTAATATAACAGTTAAAGATACATTTTTAAATTCTTTATTAGATTCAATTTGTTTGATATAAGAAATACTTAAATCTGTCTTTTCAGCTAAATCTTCTTGTGTTAAATTTAACTTCTTACGATAATATTTTATATTTTCTCTAAAATTATTATATTGCTCATGAAGCGAATTATTTGTAATCATATTATCACCAAATTCCTATGTTTCCTTAACTAATTTAATTTTATTACTTTTATTTACAAAACACAGTGCACTAGTAGTGAACTTGTGATATAATGAATATGGAGGGGTAAAATGAATTACAAACTAAAAGAATTAAGAGAAGAAAGTGGAATTACCAGTGATTATATTTCTAAAATATTAAATATTAGTAAGGCTTTCTATTCTCAAATAGAAAATGGAAGAAGAAGATTATCATATGATATGGCTGTTAAAATATCTAAAATATTTAATATGAAACCAGATGAATTATTCTATGATGATCATAAAAATGTTTTAAAATAAAAAAATCCTTAAAATAAGGAATTTTTTTAATGATAAATAATTTATTTTGTGATATTATATGTATAGGTGGTTTTATGAAGAAGTTAGTTAGACTATTAATAATCTTAACTGTTTTATATTTTGGAATAGAAATATCTTTTGTTAATTTAAATAAAGGACATAAACTAGAATATAAAATTAAAAGTAATAAGAAAGTATTTACTATAAAAGAAGTATATACTCAAAGAAAAAAGAATGAAAAAAATAATTATTATTTTGAAATAAAAGTAGATGATAATGTATTTAATTATCAAACATATAATAATTATAAAAGAGCAAACTATATTATTAAAAAAATAGATTATTTTGAAAATGATGATTATAAATGTATTAATATTAAAGATAAGAAAAATGAATCAATATCTGATGTTTTGTGTTTAAAAGATAATATAGAATACAACTATAATAGTATTAAAGGAAAAAATAAAGAATTAGATAAGTTTGTTTCTAAATTAAAAGAATATAAAAAATACACAGATAATAAAAAAGACAAAATAAAAGCTTCTCCAGTAACTTTATATACAGATAATTTAGTTAATAAACATTATATAGGTCTACAAAACTATAAAGGAATATATTTAATAAATAAAAAAGACAAAGTAAAAAATGTATCAATGTTTAAAGCAGATAAATATACAAATGAAGCTAGTATTATAAGCAATGATTGGTATATAAGTGCAGATTGTAATAGAGAATATAAATTTCATGAATTTTATTTAGTTAATATTAGAACTGGTAAAAAAAGAAAAATAACATCAGATAGAGAAATCGCAGTAAATTCATATATGCAAGGGGCTGTTGATAAAGAAGTATACTTATTTGATAAATCAAATAAATTACAATATCGTATTAATTTAAAAAATAATACAGTTAAAATATCTGGTAGAACAAGTGAAGGAATTGAATTATATGAAGATTCAGAATATACTTTAGGAAGTGCTTATGATGCATTTAGCGAAAAAGTTATATTTAATAAATATACATCTAATACTAAATTTGATGGTAAAAAATATGCAAGAGTAGATAAAGTAGGTAATAAATTATCTGGATACTATTATGTATATGTTAAAGACGATGATAATTATAAAGCATATAAAGTAAATGTTCAAAATAAAAAAATATTAACATATTTATTTACAACAACAGATATAGAAAATATTTATTATCATGATGATTATGTATATTATAAAGATGGAAAATATATTAAGTATTATCAAAATGATACAGGTATAAAAACACTACTTAAAGATAATGAATTTGAATTTAATAAATCATTAAAATTTGGATTATATGTTAAGTAACTAAATTATAATATTTTCATATGATAGACTGAGGTGATTATATGTATCAAATATATCAAGTAGGTCCAAATGAAGATATTAATGTAATAGCGAGAAAAATAGGTATTCCTGCTGATGAACTTAGAAGAATAAATGGAATAGGGGATACATCAAATATAATATCAGGAAGCTATATAATTATTCCAAGTATGAATAATATGAATGATAATTATATGGAAGAATATAATAAGTATACTGTTAAAACAGGAGATACTATGTATGGTATAGCTAAAGATAGTAATATTGATGTAGATACCTTATTATCATTAAATGGATTAAATAAAAATGATTATATATATCCAAATCAAGAAATAGTAATACCTAGTAGCAAAACATATGTTACACAAGAAAACGATACTATAAAAGACATTGTTAATAAATTAAACATTAATACAGATAAGATTAAAGATTTATATGTAGTAAAAGATCAAGTAATCATGTATTAGACATTTATAAATGTCTTTTTTTTTTATCAATTTTATTATATAATATATATGGAGGTAGTTATGAAAAAGATATTAATAGTATTAATCGCAATCTGTACATTATCTATTACAGGGTGTGGTAAAGAAAAAGAATTAATTAGTATTAATTATGATGAATTAGGAGAAAAAATAAAAAATAAAGATTCATTTGTTTTATATGTAGGATCATCAGAATGTAGTCATTGTGCAGAGTTTAAACCTATACTTGAAAAAGTAGTAAAGAAATATAAATTAAAAGTATATTATATTAATATGGCGAATTTATCTCTTGCTAAATATAATGCAGTAATGAAAAAGATAGATGGGAGAGGTACTCCTACAACTGTATATTTAAATAAAGGAAAAACAGAATCAAGTCCTCGTATTGAAGGGGAAAGTGATTATGAAACTACATTAGAATTTTTTAAAGATTTAAAACTAGTAAAGGAGAAATAATATGTTTAGTGTAATTGATAATTATGGGGAAGATTTAACAAAAAAATCATATGTTACAAATCCTGCTATTGCTAGAGATGAAGAAATAAAAAAATTAATAATGGTTTTACTAACACCAGATAAATCTGCATTATTAATAGGTAAAGCTGGTATAGGTAAAACAGCTATTGTAGAAGGATTATCTTATTTAATACAACATGATACAGTACCAAATGCTATAAAAGGTTATCGTGTTGTTAAAATTAATTCAACTAGTTTACTTGGAAAAGTAATGATAAATGGTAAAGAAGAATTAGTTATTAATTTATTAGTTAATGAATTAAAAAGTTTAGGTAAAATAATTTTATTTATTGATGAAGTTCATACTTTAATAGGTGGTAAAGAAGATGGACCTATGGATTTAGCAAACATTTTAAAACCAGCATTAGATAGAGGAGATATTAAAGCTATAGGTGCTACAACTACTGAAGAATATAGCACATATATTATTAGAGATAGAGCATTTCTTCGTAGATTTGAAAAAATAGAAGTATCAGAACCAGATGAAAAAACAACAGTAGAAATATTATATAAATCGTTACCAAGAATTGAAGCTCAAACTGGTATAAAAATGAAATATAATGAGTATGTTAATACTATGCTTATAGAATCTATAGTAAGTGCTACATCAGAGTTTAAAAGAGTATATGGATTAGCAGCTATGTATCCAGATGTTGCTTTTTCAGTTTTATCAGCAGCGTTTTCACAAGCACTATATCAAAACAAACCATTTGTTGATGTTTTAGATGTTTATAACGCTATTAAAAATAGTAAAAGAATTTATCCAGATAGTATTATTAAGGAATTAAATGCTTTTAGAGAAAAATTTAAAGATTTTTGCTTAGAACAAAATATAACATTACCAATTGTTACTATTGATGAAGTAGAGAACAATGAAGAAAACTACTAGGAGGTTATTATGAGACAAATACCAATGAAAAATTATGTGATAGCTATAATTATTTCTATAATTACTGTGGGTTTAGTATTTTATTTAATGAATATCTATAATAGTAGAGATTCCAAAATTGACTTTATTGATGAAGTTTCTGAAAAAGATTTAGATTATTATGTAGCGGAAAGAAGTGAAATATTAATATATATGACTTCTGCTAAAAAAGCCAAAAATATTGAAAAAGAATTTAAAAAATATTTAAATAAAAAAGTGTCAAAAGATAATTATGCATATATTGATTTAAATGAAGTAAGTAAAGATTTTAAAGATAACTTTAATGATAAATATTCAAAATCAAATAAAATAGAAATAACTGATCCAAGTTTATTATTAATAGAAAATGGTAAAGTTGAAGATTCATTAATAAATATTAAAGAATTTAAACAAATTAAAGATTTTATTGAAAGAAGTAATATTAAATGATAAATGTAGTATTATTTGAACCAGAAATACCTGGTAATACTGGTAATATAATGCGTACATGTGCTGGTACAAATACAAAGTTACATTTAATTAAGCCATTAGGTTTTTCTTTAGAAGATAAATATATTAAAAGAAGTAGTGTAAACTATTTAGAACATTGTGATTATACAGTATATGAAAATTTTGAGGATTTTAAAAGTAAAAACAAAGGAACATATTATTATTTAACAAGATATGGTAGAAAGCCACATACATCATTTGATTATAGTGATAATGAAGAAAATATTTACTTTATATTTGGAAAAGAAAGCACAGGTATTCCAAAAGAAATATTACAAGAAGATTTAGAACATTGTATGAGAATACCAATGAATGATAATATACGAGCACTAAATTTATCAAATTCAGTTGCTATTATGGTATATGAAGCATTAAGACAAAAGAATTATCCAAATTTACTATTTGAAGAACCTTTTAAAGGTGCAGATTATTTGGAAAAATAACTTGTCAAATATTTTAATTCGTGTTATTATTATGTTATAAAGGATAAGGAGGAAGAATATGCCACAATTTATTAATGATAATTATCTATGGCTAAGTATAATTGCAGTTGTATTAATGCTAGCAATTATTGGTTATATTGCTGAAAAAAATGGATTTGGAGCAAATACAAAGAAAAAAGATAAGAAAGAAACAAATAAAGAAAATGAATTAGAAAATAAAATAACTGATGAAACTACACCAGTTCAAGATGAAATAATATCATTTGAAAATAGTGAAGAATCTGAAAAAAATGATGAGCCAATAGATATTAGCGCTGAATTAGAAGATGAACCAATTGATAATTCGAACGAAGAAACTATTGAAGAACCAACTGTAGAACCAGTTGAAGAGGTAAAAGAAGTTAATTTTGAAGAACCAGCTGTAGAACCAGTTGAGGAGGCAAATGA
>OMSK01000093.1 GCA_900313725.1 uncultured Bacillota bacterium
ATATTAAAAGATTCTGTATTAGAATTCAATGGTGATAACTCTATTATATATTTATCTTCAAATAAATTTGATTATATATTAAATGTTGCTATTAACAATAATTCTGTTTTTTATATAGGTAAAGATAATTATATAAATAAAGAATTAAAAATAATTATATCTGAAGAAAAAAACATTTTTATTGGTAATGATGGAATTTTTTCCCTTGGAATATGGTTTAGAACTGCTGATCCTCATTTAATATATGATATAAAAACAAATAATAGAATAAATGAATCAAAAAGTATTTATCTAGGTGATCATATATGGTTAGGTCAAAACTCTTTAATATTAAAAGGAACACAAATTGATTCAGGAAGTATTATAGGTGCAAATTCTGTTGTATCAAATAAAATAATTGCGAATAATGAAATATGGGCTGGTAATCCTGTAAAAATAATAAAAGATAAAATATTTTGGGATGGAAAATGTGTTCATAAATGGACAAAAAAAGATACTGAAAAATCAATGAATTATGATAGAATTAAGAATGATAAACCTATTGATATATATACTTATAAATATGATTCAAAACATTACTTATCATATGATGAAATAGAAAATAATTTAAATAATATGACTATTGACGAAAAATTAAATTACTTAAAAAATATACCACAAAACAAAAATCGTTTTGTTAGAAAATAAATATGGTGATATTATGTGTGGAATTGATTTAATTAAAATTGATAGATTTAATAGTTTAATAAATAATAATAGATTTATGAATGATAATTTTAATATTGATGAAATAAAATATATTAATAATAATATAGAAACATTAGCTGGTATATTTAGTGCGAAAGAAGCATTACTTAAAGCATTAAAAAAAGGAATAAATAATTATTCCTTAAAAGATATTGAAGTAATTCATGATGATAATAAAGCCCCATCATTTATATTTCATAATGAGTTAGATTATTTAAATTCATCTAATATTTCAGTATCTATATCTCATGATGGTGAATATGCAATCTCAGTTGTATTAATTACTAACTGAGTTTTTTTCATATTTTTTATATGCTCTATACCATGATTTATAATCACTATCATTTCTATGATCAGTTATTAATTTAGTTTCTTTTAGATAGTTTCCAATATAGTCGGAAACTTTTTTAGCACCTAAATAATTTAAATGTGCTCCATTATCTTTAGTATCTGTTTCCCAATTTATATTTAAATCTACTAGATTTAAATCAATAAATTCAAGATTATTTTCTTTTGCAACTTTTTCTGTTGTATTATGTTTTCTATAATGCCAAGAATTTTGTGTTGGTAAACTAACTAATACTAATTTAACATCATTTTCTTTACATAAATCTATTATTTTTTTAATATATGGTAAATTTTGTTTAGGTATTTCATGATACTTATTAGAATAAATCATATAATTTTTATTTTTAGATGATTCTGTAAGCGTTATATATTTATACCCTTTATTTGGATTAACCCATTTTTTCTTTGAACCATCTATATATTTTTTCCAATTATCATGATATTTAGTAATTGGGACAAATTGTTTAAAGAATATTGCTATTCTCTCTCCCATTTTTCTTTTACTTGGATTTCTAAACATAACATTAGCTTCCATCATAATTATTTTAGGATGTTGATTTTCAATAGCAAATTTTAAATAGTTATAAGCATCTGGTATAATTTGTGCTGCTTCAGCACAATCAAATGTAGTATATCCATAATTATTCCATATTTCCATTGGAGATATAGAACTATATATTAGACTATCTCCTAAAAATATAACATCAATAGTATCCTTTTTTTCTCCTAATAATTCATAATTAGCTGATTTAAATATTCCATGTTTACGTATATCTATTCCAGAAATTAGTATTAATTCTGATATTATAACTAATACTACTAAAATTCCGGTAAATATAAATGCTTTTAATAAATTTTTCATACTACCCCCTAAAAATCAGCATATATAGGATCTACTGGAATATATCCTGGTCCATATGCTCCAAAGATAATAATTGATAAAATTAATATATA